>DATGXQ010000351.1:0-7619 GCA_035298905.1 Nostocaceae cyanobacterium
GTTTATGTCTAGCAACCACACTAATTGGTGGAGGAGTGTGTTTTACATCAACACCAGCTTTTGCAGATTCCATAGAAGATATTTGTGATAAAATCCGCGATATCCGCTACTTAGCTCAAGCAGAGGGATTAAATCAGCGTACTTTAGCTTTATTAGAAAGAAAATATTGTTCTTATTATAATCGGGGTGTAACTCCTCGTAATTCCCGTAGTGAAGGGGAAATTAGAATTTTTGGCGCGAAAGGTTCTGAATATTTGGGGTGTTGGAATTGTTCTGCTAATTCCTCTGATTCTATATTTAATACTCAATCATTTTTTAGGGATTTGAAAAATTTTAATAACGTTTACGGTGATAAATTTTCTGATTATGCCGCTTGTAGTGCTTTTGCTAATAATCCGCCAATTTTACAGTTTACATTGACTTCTGGTAATGCGCCACCAAGCCGTTATTTAGGGCGTTTATCTCTTAATGCTTTTCAAAAAGATTCTATTTGTAATAGTGGAAGTGAATATTATTGGTCAGAAGGTTGTCAAGATTTAAGAAAGTACTGTGGCTTGTAAATCATCTACAAACCATAATTTGAGATGTTACAGCAGGGAACAGGGAACAGGGAACAGAAAAATTTTAGATTTTAGATTTTAGATTTTGGATTGAATATAATTATGAGTCAGAAGCATTTTAGATCCTATATTTTGGCTTAAATAATCTAAAATCCACAATCCCAAATCCAAAATTGAAGCACCTCATTTACCCGAAATCTGCTGTATGTTATTACTTTTAGTAGTCAATTTAGTTTGCGTAACAGAAATCTCACAATGAAAAATTTTGCACATCCACAAACTCTCAGTAAATTTTTATCACCTATATTGGTACTAAGTACAATTGCTACTCCCGCCTTAGCACAAGAACAATTTGCACCAGGCCCCATCACTGCGCCTAATGTCAAGTTAACTGTGCGGGCTAATGGTGGGACTTGTCCTAAAACTGTGGGTTTGTGGTGGTTAGTTCTCCCCTATGAAGGTGGTGCGGAACATACTGTTATTGCCGATACTAATGAATTTACTGAAACAGCAAAGTTAGTTTCTTCTAGTCCTCAATTTGTAGAATTTGCTGCACCTTTACGCAGTGGTTATGCTGATTGTGAAGGACAGACACAAGCGGGAGAATTTGATTTTTATAGTCTGAGGTTTAAGGATAAAAAGGCTTATTTTCGGATAGACTTGCGAAAAATTAATGCTCCTGCTAAGGTGATTACCTATAAAGCTGTTGTTGCTTCTCGTCCTTATGTGCGTTGGGCGATCGCTGACTAAAAGCTGACCAAGATAATATCAATTTGATTGATAATTTATACTAAGCAAGCTTGTATTTTCTGGGTGGGATGTTGTTAAATGACGATAGTAATAAACTAATAACCCACTCAGAATAATCATAATTATGACTAATAATCAACATGGGATTTGTTTAAAACCCAATCAAGGTGATGCCTATTGGCTGCTAGGAGATTCATACACTATTAAAGCTACCAGTGAAGATACTTTAGGTGCTTATGCACTATTAGAAATTATTTTGCAACCCCAAGGAGGCGCACCTCTACATATACATGAACATGAAAATGAGTCATTTTATATTTTAGAGGGAGAAATAGAATTTCAAATAGAAAATGAGGTGATGATCGGCACACCTGGTAGTTTTATTCATCTTCCTAAAGGGAAGTTACACAGTTTTGCTAACAAAACTACTACTCCAGCTAAAACTTTAGCTTGGATCACACCAGGTGGCTTGGAAAAATTCATCGCAGAAGCAGGTACGAAAGTTGATAATAATTTACCTTCACCGCCTACTTTGACTCCTAGTGATATAGAGAATTTATTAGGAGTTGCTCCTAATTATGGAGTCAAATTTTTAGTTCCATCATCTCAATAGAATTATTTATACCAATTCAAAATTCAAAATAGCCTTCGGCAAGGCTTCGCCAACAAAATTCAAAATTAAGAAAGCTAGATTTAATCTAGGTTTCAGGGTTTTAATCTGTTGTTAAATTTTGGAGAATCGATATTAAAACTCAAATCCCCGATTTATTTAAGAAGTCGGGGATATTATTATGATAAATTCATCGTAAGGATTCAGAATCTAGAATCCAGAATTCACAATTAGAGAGAAAGAATTTGAGAATCAAGCTAAATGATTTTCTACACATACAGCAGATTTCAGGTAAATGAGGTACAAATTTTAGGAATAAAGCTTTATGCTAAGAGACTTTCAAGCCTGTTCCCTGTTAAGAGTTCCCTGTTCCCTGCTGTATTACTAATTTCTATTCTGACTCCTGACTCCTGACTCCTGAATTCTTACAATTCATCAAACAATTAGCAACCACATAGTTAAAGCCAAACCAATAGCCGCTAAATGTTGCCCAAGCAGAATTTGTAAAGGCTGACGGGCAATTTTTTGGGTTAAGATGATTGTGAGTAAAACAGAAAAAATTAAAGTTGTTCCTTGGAGAAAAGAAACCACTGCGGGATGTGCAACTAAAACGGGTAAGTTATCACCATTTAACCCAAAGGTGGCGAAAGTCACGGGAAGAATGCGCCCACCTTCGGTTAAACCTAAGCGTAAGTAATGGGCTAAATTACCTCCTAATACTAAAGGTAAATAGCCGTAAGCTAGTTCAACAAATGATTTGGGTTTAAATCGATTTAGTAGGGAGAAGGCTTTTATTAAACCGTATGCTAAAAATGTGAGGAATGCAGGGATAATCAAAGCGAGAATTGATAAACCCAAATGATGCCAAAAATTAGTTAAATCTAATTGTAAACCTAACCAAGTTTGTATTTCTGGTAGACGATGTAAATAAATTCCTCCCAAAAGTAACAACAATAATGCTACTTCATAATTGTGGGGTATGTGGGTTGTCCACAATTCAATCCCTGGAGGACGCAAGTTAAATTCTACGGAACGATGGGGACAAGCTTTTAAGCAAGTCATACATAAAACACAATCTTTATTATCTTCTAATTGGGCGGGATGGGAATATATAGGACAGCCGTTTGTTTCCATTCCTTCGCCTTTTTGTTTGCCACCTTTATAACATTGATAGGTATTACAACTAGCGGAACAAATACCTTGTTGGGCGCGGAGTTCGGTCATAGCTAATTTAGCAAATAAACCATTCATTCCCCCAATCGGACAGAGATAACGACACCAAAACCGCCGCTCAAAGATGGCAGAAAAAATCATTGCCCCGGCAGTAATTAATAACAGTAAACAGGCGGAAAGATAAGCAGTATTTTCTAAATGCCAAAGTTCTTCCCACAGGAAAATCAGGGTAAATAAACCAAAGAGAAACCAACCGCCCCATTTTTCAGCCTGTTCTCTAGGCCAGCGTTTGAGAGTATTGGGAAAGAATTTTTGGGAAAGCTTTTGAGTGATTTCCCCATAAATCATAAACGGACATACAGAGCACCATATCCGCCCTAAAAATGGGAAGAGAAAGAGAAACACAGGCCACCACCAAGCCCAAAATAAGTTTAGAGCAAAATTGCGATCGCGTGTTTGTGGTCCGACAAACAAAATCGCCACAATTACAGCGAAAAGCCCAACTGTAACACCATAGTTAATGCGGTCTGGCCACCAGTCACTCCGCAGAAACTTCCGTAACTCAGGATAGAGATTTAATAAATTGACTCGATATTGCTTCTTCTTAGTTTGTGCTGACCAGAAAATTTCTTCTGTTAATTCATTAGCTGTTCCGGCTTGGACTATAGCCCGTTCTACTAAATTTTTTAACTCTTTTAAATTCCCAGGAAAATCATAGGACTGTAACCGACGTAAAGCTTCTGGGGTAATGTGGGGTTTGGCTAAACCCCGCCCACGAGTGTAAAGGCTGGTGTAATAGTCAACTTGGGCTTTGATATCTGCTTTTCTTACCCGCAACGGGGGAACTTTAATACTATGTCCTACACAACGTTCAACTAATGGTAAAGCTTTTTCCGCCACCATCAAAATTCGCGCTTTGCTAGTGCGGGGTGTTGGAGGTATTTCCCCCGGACGGGAAACAGGTTTATAAGTTCCAGTTTTTAGTAATTCAACTAAAGCAGGTAATAATTCTGGTGGTAATTCTTGGATATTATTTAAAACTAATGTTCCTTCGCCTAACCATTCTAATAAACCAATTTTACCACCAAATCGACCAAATAAATCTGCACCGCTAGTTTGTAAAATCCCACAATTAACTTTAATAATTGGTTCATGTCGCCAAGGGGAACTATAGTGAATGAGGGCGGCAATATTATCTTTATCTAAACCTGGTTCGCCAAAAATTTCTACAGACCTTCGGTCATTACTAGCTTGGCGAATTTGTTCTCTTAACCTGACTGCATAGCGACTTGTTCCGACAATTCCCCTTTGGGCTTTGGTGACTAAATAGGGACGTAAAGCTACTGAACGTTGTTGTTCATAATTTAAAGCGGAACTTAATAGTGCTAATTCTTGGGCTAACAGCCGAGAAAAAGCTTGTGTAATTTCTGGATATTGGCTAACTAAAGTGCGAAATTTGGCTCTAGGGATAAACCAAAGATGACATTCAGTGAGAGTATTAATGGTAAAGGGAGTAAGTTCGTCTAAAAGCAGTTCTTTAAGATAGATAACTGCACCGGGAAGAAACCCACAAGCAAAAATTGAGTTAATTTTATTGTTAGTTTCGCTATCTAATTGACCATCTACAAGAATATATAACCCAGTTGGACAAGTTCCCGCATAAGCTAGATTAGTATTTGCTGGGAGAGTTAGGGTTTGGATAGATTGAGCGATCGCATTGAGCGCAACAGGTGAGAGAATACCTAAAGTTGTCCTCTCCTGTAGCCAAGTCACCGTTTGGGTAGATGTCATCTTGCTTTTCCCCGTATCAGGCCACTATCTAAATGACATTATATGACTTTATCTGATGTACCTAATCTTTGGGTTCCCTTGGTGCTGTTGGGTTTTATCATCCTAGCGGGGGTGTTTTTTAGTCGCAGCACCAAATAATAATAGTCTTGAGGAAGTATGAAGCGGGTGAGGGGTGTAGGGTATAGGAGAATAAATCATTTTCATGCTAGACTGTGAAGCTTTTTATTAGCATTTCCTACCAGAAACCCTAGTTTTGAGTTGTCAATTCTGAACAAATAAAAAATTTGAGAAAAGTGCCAAATTGGCAACTCATATCTAAAAAAGCAAGTTAAATTAAATTAGACAAACGAAAGCAAGGCGGTTGTGAAAATCAATTAACGACTTGTACTTGTGGAATTTGTCGAACAAAGTGAACAACTAAAGTGTTTGCTGCACTAGGAATATTATAAAGGCAGTTGCTACACCTGCAAATTACCCCCCTAAGTAGTGATTGTCATTCATCAATGTTCCTGTTCGCTTCAGCAGCAACTTGTAGAGTGGGAGTGAAATGGCGCTTGGTAATGCCTCCTCCCACTCTCTTTTTTTGCCTATTTTTTATCTATTTTGCGCTAAAATACATAATTGGTTACTTGAAATACCAAAAAGATTTAAAATCAAAATAGAAGCTGTGTGAAGACGAATGGCTGCTAGAGACCTATTTCATAATGCTGTCAAAAATGCGCTAGTAAAAGATGAGTGGGTGATTACATCTGACCCGCTTACAATTACAATTGATGATGTTAAGTTAGTAATTGACTTAGCGGCAGACAGAGTTTTAGCAGCTGAGAAAGTAGGACGGAAAATTGCAGTTGAAATAAAAAGCTTCCTGAATAATTCCGAGATTACTGATTTTCATGTAGAACTAGGACAATTTTTGAATTATCGTCTGGCTTTACAAATGCAAGCATCAGATAGAATCATGTATTTAGCAGTTCCTTTAGATGCTTTTAAATCTATTTTTCAAGAGAGATTCATTCAAGAAGCTATTAAAGTTTATCAAGTAAAATTATTGATATACGATCCAGTTCATGAGGTAATTCAAGAATGGAAAGAATAGAAAAGTATCGTCAAATCATCCGTGATTTTTTGACAACTCAGATTGTTAATGAAAATAACCCTCCTGGTGTTGATTCTCAGTTAATTATTGATACAGAACATGACCACTATCAAATTTTAGATGTTGGTTGGCAAGACCTGACACGAATTTATAACTGTTTTATGCACTTGGATATTATTAATGGTAAAATTTGGATACAAAGGAATATGACAGAAGTGGATATTGCCCAAGAATTGGTAAATATGGGTGTACCAAAAGAGGATATTGTGCTGGGTTTACATGCACCTTACAAACGTCCCTATACAGGATATGGTGTGGCTTAGAGGAGATTTTATCAAGTGGAAGCAAAAAATTATTGGTTAATGAAGTCTGAACCTGAAGTTTATAGTTTAGCTGATTTACAAAGAGATAAACAAACGATTTGGGATGGTGTGCGTAATTATCAAGCCCGGAATTTTTTACGACAAATGCAACCGGGAGATTTAGCTTTTTTCTATCATTCTAATACTGAACCTCCCGGTATTGTTGGGTTAATGCGTATAGTTGAAACTGGCATTGCTGACCCGACACAGTTTGACCCAAAAAGTAAATATTATGATGAGAAATCCACACAAGACAATCCTCGCTGGCAAACGGTTGTAGTAGAATTTGTAGAAACTTTCTCTCAACCTGTTTTATTGTCAGCATTAAAAGAGAAATTTAGCGGTGAAGAATTATTAGTTGTGAAGAAAGGCAATAGATTATCGGTAATACCTGTGATGGAAATAGTAGCTAAAAAGATTTTAATTTTAGCAGAAAATAATTAGACAAAATAATTAATAAGCTGTTATGCTTTCAACTTGTAAAGTATAGCAAGCCAGAATGTTCATTCTGACTCAGGTTTTGAATTTTGAATTTTGTAGAGAGTTCCAATAAAAGAAATATCCTTTTTGTGTGTGCAAAACTAAATTTATACATTAGTAGTGTGCGTTCCCTAACGCACAAGATATAGATGTTGCTTTTTTAGTAGTTCTGATGCGTCGGGGGACGCATCCTACAATAAAAGTTTTCTTGCTGAATTTTAGCCTTGCCGTACACGGGTGAAATTGGATAATTTATTTTTTGGTCTTCTCTGAATTTTGAATTTTGAATTTTGAATTTTGAATTGCTTAATTGGCTTGGCTATGCCAAGCCGGAAAAATTGTACTAAACGGTAACGGGTACTCCCACTAATTTTGCGCTTAGTTCCCACAACCGCTTTGCCCTTTCATCATCTCGCGCTTGTGGTGAAACTTTTTGTACAAAAGATTTACCATCTTTTTTCTGACGATTTCCCCAACTCCAATAAGCACCAGATTGGGCATATTCTGGGTCAGCCACTACCATTGCTACTCTCTCACCAGATAATTCTTCTGATACAAATCCGCCAGTTATATACTTTTGGAAAATGGGGAAGAGTTTTTGGAAGAGGGGGTAATGGTTGCGGAATAAAGCGGTTGTTGCGACACAACCTGGATAAAGGGAACTGAAAATAATGCCGTGGGATTGATGATAACGGCGATGGAGTTCCCGCATGGTCAAAATGTTACAGACTTTACTATCTTTGTAAGCTTTGACGGGTTCAAATTTCTTACCGTCAATCATGGTGATGGGGTCTAAA
>DATGXQ010000352.1:0-2711 GCA_035298905.1 Nostocaceae cyanobacterium
CCGGCACTAATGGTAATTTTATTACTATAAAATCTTACGGAAATGGCAAAGCAATTATATCAGGTGCCGAAATTATCTCTGATGGATGGATTTCTCATAGTAAAAATATTTTCAAAAGAAGTATCCCTCCTGAATGGAATAGAGGATTTGGAGTTAATCAATTTTTCTTAAACGGCAAATTGATTAATGAAGCTCGCTGGCCTAAAATTCCACCTGGAAAAACTATCTTTAACACAGAGGCTTTTCAGGATTATTTAATTGCGACATCTGGTAGTTACGATCCCAAGTCAGGCGATGCCAACGGTTATTATACTGGCAGTTTCAGTCACCCAAGTTTAATTCGCCCTACTAATTACTGGGTAGGTTGTAGGATAATTGCCGCATACGGACTAGCTTGGGCGTCTGATATTGGTGATGTAATTGCTAGTAGTGGCGATACTATTCAGTTTAAATTTAAGTTAAATTCTTATTTAGATGTTTACACCCCATCGACGGGTAACCCATTTTTCCTAATTGGTAAATTGGAATTAGTTACTGAAGAAAATGAAATTTTTACTAGCAATAATGGGACGGCTTATCTTTACCCAATTGGTGGAGTACTGAATGCCAATGATTTAGTTGAAATACGAGTAAGACAGAAAGGAATAGATTTTAGTAATTGTTCTTTCGTCCAAATCGAGAATCTCGAATTTTTTGCTTGCAATATTAACTCAAGCAATTGCTCGAATATCAATATTATAGGCGTAGACTTCAAGTATTCTGGTTATCATAACCCTGAATGTAAAGGAGGTATTGAAGCTATAAAACTGACCGGGGATAATATTAAAATCGCTGATTCAAATATATATGAGACTTGCGGAGACGCGATTTATTTAAATGGAAATAACATTCATTTTTATAATTCAGTTAGTTCTGGATCGGGATACTTAGGCGTTGGTGGTGACTCTATCGATTCTATGGGAACAAATCATATTATTGAAAAATCAACCATATTTAATTCTGGCTATCATGGTATTTGTGCAAGGGCAAAGGCTAGTAAATATAGATTCCTGCGCGTATTTAATATAGGCAGAAATGCCACGGATCTGAGCGGTATTAATATGCTAAGAACAGGAGATATGCAAGGAACTGAAATATGTTACAATTGTTTACATGATGGGCTTTCATTCAAAGGTGAGCTTGATAAAATCCATTTTAATGGATGTCAATTAATCAGGACTGATTCGGGTGGACAAAAGCCACAAGAAGGAACATCAAATGTAAAAATACATCACAATATAGGGTATAGAACAACTAATAATTGTCTGGCTTTATGGCCTTTAGCACCTTGGCATACCAATTATGGCAATACTAAAATAGAAGTTTATTGTAACTCTTTTGATGGAAGTATTTCATTTGCTACCAGACCCGAACACATTAATACTGGTACGATCGTGATGAATAATATTGCTCGTACTATGAATATAGTTCCATCAGAAGCAGATATTAAAAAGAATTTATTTGAACAGAAGATCGTTACTGATAACTTGAGTGGTTACGCAGGATTTATTAGTCCTTGGAATTATAACTTTATGCTGAGGAGTGATTCTCCTTGTATTAAGGCTGGTGTTAGGGTTTCACCTTATACAGATGATTGTCAAGATTCTGCACCACATCTGGGAGCGATCGAATTCGGTGCTACTCCTTTTGTAGCGGGGGCTGTGATTGGCGATCGCGATATACCCTCTCTTCAATATCGACAAGATCGAGAAAACCCATACAAGATTTATATTACTGGTTTGCCAATAGGAAGAAATCTCCCAAGCAATTTTAAAATTAAGTCTGGTGATGGCGTACCTTCTGGAAATTTCTATAATGTGGTCGATCCAACAACCGGATTAACTACTGGCATTGCTTTTATCAATGATTGTAATAGTAGCGGTACGATCGGCATTAGTCTTGATGGCACGACTTTTCATCAAACAAATAAACAGGTTGATTTGGATGATTTATCGATCGCAAATTCTGCCCTACAATTTGACGTATCATCTCGAAGTATATCGATGGTAACAGAAGAGCAGCCTGAGTTAGTTCGCCCTTATTATCGCATTCCCATTCAACTGTCTAATTTTGTCGCTGCCCAATGGTATAGCAAACCTGTTTTGTTAAGAATAAATACCGCTAATTTGATAGCAGATGGACTGATGCAGTCTGATTGCCGCGATTTAAGGATAGTTAATTCTAGCGGTCATCTAATTAATTATTGGATCGAATCTGGCATAAATACTAAAGAAACTTTGGTTTGGGCAGATTTCTCATCTTTGAATATTAACATTTCAGTGCAAACTTACGATGATTTATCATTATTCTATTTGGCATTTGGCAATTCTGCTTGGCAATCTTCTGCTAGTAATATGAGAGCTATTTTTCCTAGCCTCACAGATAATATGATATTTTGGTTCAAGGCACACGAACACTCTGGGAGTTTTGATTCCTCTATTAGTGATTGGACAGATGTTTACAATAATCATGCAGTTCAGTCCACCCGATCCAATCAACCAATTTTGAGAAGTAATGTCTTGAATGGATTTGCGGGAATAGAATTTGATGGTGTTAACGATTACTTATTAATGGGAGGTGGATATACCACAGCAACACAAGGTAGTTTTTATATAGTTTACAAAAATCCATCACCAGGAAATACGAAGTCTCAAAGGTTGATGTCCGGTTCT
>DATGXQ010000353.1:0-5227 GCA_035298905.1 Nostocaceae cyanobacterium
CACCCACCTACAGGTAATTGTTTTGGTAACGCTGCTGGGGAAGCTTGGGCTATTTTAACATTTGATGCAGTGGCAGGAATTAAAGTTTGATTGATGGTAAATGGTGTAGCGGCAATTAATGAAATTAAGGAAGTTGCAAATAAAAGTTGTTGTTTTTGCTTTATCATATTTAGTATTGCTTCTGAATTAGTGTGAAAAAGTAAAGATTCGGTGGTTTAATACATAAGGTGGGTAAGATCCCCGACTTCTTATTTGATCATGCCAATAAATTATGACTAATGGACAGAAGTCGGCGATCTGAGTTCTTACCTGAATACTTACGTGAAAAATAGTAGCAAAAATTTAGACACAGAATCCAGAATTAAATAAAACTTGAGAATCAAGCTAAATAATTTTCGCAAAATATTGCTAGTATCTATTCTTTGTGTGATACAGCAGGGAACAGGGAACAGGGAACAGGGAACAGAGTTGAAAGTTTTTTAGCATCAGGATTTGTTGCTAACATTTGTACCTTATTTAGCTGAAATATGCTGTAATTGTTCTGGCTAATGACTCCTGAGTTCTTACATAATTTTGAATAAAAAATGTTGGGTTTTGTTCCTCAACCCAACCTACACAGCACTAAGATATTCTGCATGTTTTAGACTTTAATAAAAATATTTTTGCGGTACATCAAAAAGGCTACACCCCACCATAATAATAAGGTGACAAAAGCAAATAAAAATGAATCATTCATTGCACCTGCCCAGCCAAAAATATGTTGATAAATCCAGTTGTAGACACTAACAGGGTTGTCTCCCCCGCTAATGTTAGTTTTAGCTAGGATTTTAATCAAAAAGACAGAAGCCACAAAAATAGCGATCGCATTTGACCCTATAATCTCAAAAGGCTTACTCCATCGCTTCTTTAACCTCACTTCTATTAGTTCATAACAAGCAGCTAATAACAGTAATGCCCACCCAGATGTAAACACTACATAAGAACTTGTCCAAATCTTTTTATTAATCGGAAATGCCACATCCCAAATTATCCCAACTACTAAACAACTCAGACCAAATAAAACTAAATCCATACTGGTTTCTGAATTGACTTGATTTTTATTTTGTATCCACTTACCAGCAAAATAGCCAGCCAAAACGGAAACTATAGCCGGAATAGTGCTGTATAGTCCTTCTGGATCTCCCTGCAAGTTAAAACCGTCGCCTTTATACAAATGTGCTTGGGGTATAATTAGGCGATCGATAAATGCCCCAAAATTCCCTTCCCTAGTCAAAACTCCTGCCCCATAACCAGGAACAGGTACATACATCATCGTTAACCAATAGCCAATTAATAGCACTCCAGCTAATACCCATTGGCCTTTTGGTGGTAATTTCAGAACTGCTAAAGATGCTATCAGATAACTTAAGCTAATTCTTTGCAGCACTCCCATCATGCGGATACTGCCTAAGTCAAAAGTGCCAACACCTTTATTCCAAAAACCATTTAATAACAAACCCAAAGCAAATAAAATCAAAGCCCGGCGAAAAATGCGTAAATAAACAGCTTTAGTAGGTTTATTTTCTTTGGTATATTTAGATAGAGAAAAATTCATTGCCACACCAACAATGAACAGAAAAAAGGGAAATATTAAATCAGTTGGTGTGCAACCGTGCCAGTCTGCATGGGTGAGAGGTGGGTACACATTATCAGCAACTCCCGCCATATTAGCAAGAATCATTGCCGCTATAACCATGCCACGAAAAACATCGAGTGATATTAGGCGCATAGATAAATTTTAGATTTGATGACAATTAAACCTACACCGCCCGATACACTTTATCAAGCAGAATTTTTCATGAAAAAAACAGAAGTCAGAATACAGAACTCAGAATTTAAGAAGAATATATAGGACTGCTGACTGCTGGAACTTCTTAAGACACACTTTCATAACAGGATAAATAGTTAGTATTTACCCAACCTTTTAACCCTGTCACAGCATCGCTAGGCCCTTCAGTCACTAGCACAGAACCCCAAACTCCTGGCCCATTTTGTAAATATTGCACCACATTGCCATTATCTAAACCTGCTTTAGCTACACCACCAGGAGACTCACGCAAGGCCAGTTGACCTGTGCGAATATTAACCACTACACAAAATATAGTTTGTGCTGTTTGGGTGGTTTTGGGTTGGGTATCTTTAGCTAAGGCTGCTAATGGAAAGTTCAACCCTAGCAGTGATAAAGAAATCAAAGGCAAGCTGAAAAGGTGTTTTAAGCTTTTCATAGTTGGTTTAATTAGGATAAAATACTAAAACCCGATGAAAAAGTATAAATTTTATCTTTAATTTCAAACTTTTTTTGAGAATATAACCCATTTTTTGGGTAAATAGCCCTGATTGTAATAGATTTTTACTTCTACACCAAGATAGCTGTTATTGTAAATTTTTATATCTTTTCTCAGCTTTTTCCAAGATAACACTGAATAAATTATTTTTTAATTTTTAATTTTTAATTTTTAATTCCTTCCCATCGTTCTGCTAAAGGGTGGTTGTTTTTGCTAGACTGATTTAACTAAAGTGAAATGTGACTATTCCTAAATGTTTACCATCGACTTAAGCATCAGAAATACTGCTTTCCCCATATCAGTACAACGTAAGTCTGCTGAGGATGCTGAGGCTGTCTATCAGTTGATTTTGGCAGCAATGCGCTCTGGTAATCCTGATATTGTTGAACTTAAATGTGAGGGCAAAACTGAGAAAAAAATTGCCGTCCTGGCTAGTGAAATTTCTGGCGTGCAAATTGTCCAAAAAGATGGTGCAACTACCACCAGTGGCAGAGCGCCTGGATTTTTTGCCCTAGCTGCCAATGAATAACTAAGGTGTATAAATGGCCGCAGTAGGCATTGAAGTTAAGGAGCTAAACTTCTTCTGGCCAAATGGGGAGCAGGTAATTAAATCTTGCTCTCTGCAAGTACCTAAAGGAGAGTTTTGGATGCTTTTGGGTACAAATGGCAGTGGAAAATCAACGCTTTTAAGGTTGATAGCGGGTTTATTAGTTCCTCAGTCTGGTAGAGTTGGAACTTTAGCACCTGTGGGTTTTGTCTTCCAAAATCCAGATCATCAATTAGTAATGCCCACAGTCGGCGCTGATGTGGCTTTTGGGTTAGTGGAAGAAAAGTTGCCTACTGCTATGGTCAGAGCTAGGGTTGAGGAAGCCTTGGGGGCGGTAAATTTGCTATCATTGCAACGCCGCCCCATTTATGCCCTTTCTGGCGGACAAAAGCAACGAGTGGCTATTGCTGGGGCGATCGCTCGTAATTGTGAAGTTTTATTACTAGATGAACCCACAGCTTTATTAGATCCTGACAGTCAACTCGATTTAGTTGCCAGCGTCCGCAACTTAGTCAAAAGTCGAGGGATAACAGCTTTGTGGGTGACACATCGCCTAGATGAATTAAATTATGCGGATGGAGCTTTTTTGCTAGAAAATGGCTCTCTCGTAGACTATGGCGACCCAAAACGTTTAAAACAGCGTTTAATCACTACAGCTAGGGTGTAGGGGAGAGGGGAGATGGGGAGATGGGGAGATGGGGAGATGGGGAGAAAAGAACAAAATTTACCTAGCCCCCAATACCCCATACCTAAGTCCCCAATACCCCATACCCCTAATGTCAACATTTTCTGACATTTAGCTACATAAAACTCAAATATCAACAACTTCTGACCAGATACCTAGAAACTGCTTGCTGCTTGGGTATCTGGTTTTTGATTGCGTGTTAATGTGCAAGTGCAAAACATCTGAAAAACTAACTTAATAATTAGTTACTTAATGGCTCAGAACCTTACCAAATCTGAGTTTGAGATACTTCTCATCAATTGCGACTTCTACCTTAAGGTTTAGTTTTACTTTTTTGTGATATGTAACATAGTGTTACAACCATTGCTTCAATTACTATAAGTCTTATGAATGAATTTTGTTAACTCTAGATATTTGTGATTAAAAACCATGCTCCGTTCTATCGTCCCGGCCGTTTTATTAGTGGACGGCTACAACATTATAGGCGCTTGGCCTTGCTTGAAAAAAACCCGTGATAATTTCGGACTAGAGGCTGCACGGGGAGAACTGGTAGAGGCAATGACTGGTTACAGTGCCTTTTTAGGTTACGAAACCCAGATTATTTTTGATGCCCAATATCAGAATACTTCTAGTAATAAAGAAGTGATCACAGAATTTTTATCGGTTTATTATACAGATTTTGGGCAGACAGCAGACACATATATTGAAAAAGCTTGTGCAGATTACCGCCACCAAGTAGCCCTAGCTCAAGTTTCTCGCGTAATTGTAGCCACATCCGATCGCGCCCAACAGTTAACTGTGCAGGGATATGGGGCGGAATGGATGTCAGCGCAACAACTCTGCGGTGATGTAGAGCTAACTGTCTGTAGGATGCGTAACAAATATCAACCGCGCAAACAATCTAAAAGCAGATTTCTCGCCAATACAATTGATGCTAAAGCCAGAGAGCGTTTAGCCGAGTTGCGGATGGGCTTAATGTAAATTCGGGTGGTAGCCCAAATCTTTAAAACCTGTTCCTGGCAAGGATTTAGGCTGACGAAAAAAAATCTGAGAAAAAATCTGAGAAAAAATCTGAAAAATTTTCCAAAAGTACTTGCCAACTTCAGATTTTAGGTTTATGATAATAATCGTTGTGAGCGTTCCTCAGTAGCTCAGCGGTAGAGCGATCGACTGTTAATCGATTGGTCACTGGTTCGAATCCAGTCTGGGGAGTTTAAGAATACTATAATGGCAACCATTATAAGCATTCCTCAGTAGCTCAGTGGTAGAGCGATCGACTGTTAATCGATTGGTCGCTGGTTCGAATCCAGCCTGGGGAGTTTAAAAAAATATCGGAATACGGAAAAACCGGCTCTACCGTTCCTTTTATGCAAAACAGTATTTAGTAGGTTCGGTTGAACGTTTGCTTCCGCGTCCTGTAGGGAAGTGATACCAATTCAAAATTCAAAATAGCCTTCGGCAAGGCTTCGCCAACAAAATTCAAAATGGGGAATACCGGATTTGATAAGGGTTTGACGATTTATACTTGTTACACTCTTTTAGTGAATTGGTATAAGTAATCATGCAGAATAAATTACACAACTTCTTTCCCTGTTCCCTCTCTCCATGTAGGAATTTAATTTTGCACGACTACTTAAAACAGGATTTGGTATAAAATCCTATATTCCCAAT
>DATGXQ010000354.1:0-6358 GCA_035298905.1 Nostocaceae cyanobacterium
ACCTAGAGCTTTAGAGCGCTCCCACACTAAAGCTGTAGTCCCGTCAGCCCGATAATCAATGTTAGTAACTGTATAGTCAGCCTCTTTTTCTGGGTTTAAGCTGTAGCTGACGGTTGGTTTGAGGCGATCGCGTACTGTGTCACAATCAATGCTACCCACCAAAGTTTTACAACCTTGAGCAAACTTTTGGAAAATCTCCACCACTTCTTCCAATGTCCCGTAGTGGTCTGGATGATCTAACTCAATATTAGTGATAATTCCAATTTCTGGCGCATGTTTGACCAAGGAACCATCTGATTCATCTGCCTCAGCCACTAAATAACGACTTTGCCCCAGTCGTGCATTACCTTCCCAAGCATTAACTTCACCACCAACCAAAATTGTGGGATCTAAACCAGCTTGTAAGAGCATATAACCAATCATACTGCTGGTCGTAGTTTTGCCGTGAGTTCCTGCTACAGCAATGCTAGAATAATCATCAATTAAAGCAGCAAGTACATCTGATCGATGCAATATTGGGCAACCTAATTCTAAAGCTGCTTTATATTCCAAATTATTTGTGTTAATAGCTGTAGAACAAATTACTTGGGGTAGTATTGCTTTGTCAACAGGCGATTTTTCTGGTGAATTTAATAATACTCCATGCTTTGATAGCTGAGGCAAAAAGTATTCGAGATTGCTGGCCTCTTGTTTACTAAAAATATGCGCTCCCAGAGACTCTAACTTACGGGTAATGTTGTTAGGACGGAGATCCGAGCCTGACACTGGTAATTGACGTTTAGCTAAAACGTAGGCCAGAGCAGACATTCCAATACCACCAATACCAATAAAGTGAAATGGTCTACCGCTAAAATCTATAGAATTACTCATTGTTTGTTCCTCTTACACCACACCACACCATCATCACAAATAACACGCGTATCATAACAGGATTTTGATTTTTACCGATACTGCTCCCGTACTATTTTCTTAGTTGCTGAAATTGAGATTTGTTGACTGTGTTTTTGCTTGTTCAGAATGATTTTACTCCTGACAGAGAATTATTATGTTTTTGAGTAAGGATTAAAAATCCAGAATTCAGAATTGATCATGCCAATTATGTGGGAATAACCTGTTGACTGACTCACTCGCCAGTATCTATTCTGACTAGAGGCAGAGGTTCTTCAGTGTCGATCCTCTAGGCTGATCAGCCAACTCCTGAATTCTGATATTTCTGAACGGTTGTTAAGAATATTCTGAAAAATTCTGCTACATCGGGAAAAAAATCTAGTAATGTTAAATACATAATTTTGGTAGCCTGACCGTAATGTTTACTTTTGTGTTGCTGTTGGGAAACCAGTTTGAACTTGCTTCCAACTTTAGCGGGAATTGTTTACAATAGTACATTGGTAGTGAAATTATTCTGCGATCGTCTAGAGCGAATTCTCACTAGATGCAGAGACTAGCAATTTTTGGTGGCACATTTGATCCCATTCATTGGGGACACCTGCTGATAGCTGAAACAGCTTTAGCACAAGTATCTCTAGAACAAGTAATTTGGATACCCTCAAGTAATCCTCCTCATAAACAAGCGGCTTTGTTTGAGCATAGGCTAGCCATGTTACAACTAGCCACACAAGATCACCCAGGTTTTACAATCTCTTTAATAGAGAGAGAACATCCTAGAACATCCTATGCTATCAACACCCTAATCAACTTATCTGCTTGTTACCCAAATACTCACTGGTACTGGATTATTGGTTTGGATGCTTTCCAAACCTTACCTCGTTGGTATCGTAGTTATGAACTAGCCCAAATGTGTAATTGGTTGATCGCCCCCCGATTACTAGGTGGTGAGACTATAGCTCAAAGTGAGTTAATCTGCAAGCAAGTGGAGCAAAAACTAAGAGAACACTCTTCTACCATACATTGGCAATTACTGAGTACACCTTTAGTGGGAGTTTCGTCAAGTATGATCCGTCAACTTTGTCGTGTACACCACTCCATCCGCTATTTAGTACCAGATTCAGTCAGATTGTACATTGCCGAGCATAACCTGTATTCAGGTGTTGGTGATTGAGGATGGCTCTGGAGATGGGGAAGTAGGGGGACAGGGGGACAGGGGAGAAGTAATTTTCTTTCCCACTCACCAATCACCAAATCCCATTTCTGAATAAATTATGTGTTTTTTTTTAGATCTAACACTTTATGGTTATAAATGCTCCCCCCCTTTGCGATATGATTGGGGTCAACGATATCAACTTATAGGCATAAATACAGAGGGCAAGACGCTGTGATTAGAGTTGCAATCAACGGTTTCGGGCGCATTGGACGTAACTTCGCACGCTGCTGGTTAGGTAGAACTGATAGTAACATCGAACTTGTGGCTGTTAATGACACATCCGACCCAAGAACCAATGCTCACCTGCTGAAATATGACTCAATGCTAGGGAAGCTCAAGGATGTAGATATTACTGCTGATGATAACTCGATTACAGTTAATGGTAAGACCATTAAATGTGTATCCGATCGCAATCCAGAAAACTTGCCCTGGAAAGAATGGGGAATCGACCTGATTATTGAATCTACAGGGGTTTTTACCAGTAAAGAAGGAGCTCAAAAGCATATCAATGCTGGAGCTAAAAAAGTCCTGATTACTGCCCCTGGTAAAAACGAAGATGGTACTTTTGTGGTAGGCGTAAATCATCACGATTATGACCACAATGTCCACCACATCATTAGTAATGCTAGCTGTACTACCAACTGTCTAGCGCCGATCGCCAAAGTAATACACGAAAAATTTGGCATTATCAAAGGCACAATGACCACCACTCACAGCTACACAGGCGACCAGCGTCTATTGGATGCTTCTCACCGTGATGTCCGTCGCGCACGGGCAGCAGCTATTAACATTGTCCCCACCTCCACCGGTGCGGCTAAGGCTGTGGCTTTAGTATTACCTGACCTCAAAGGTAAACTGAATGGTGTGGCTTTACGTGTCCCCACTCCTAATGTTTCAATGGTGGATTTTGTCGTACAAGTTGAAAAGCCGACCATTACTGAAGAAGTTAACCAAGCACTGAGAGATGCTGCTGAAGGTCCACTGAAAGGAATTTTGGCATATAGCGATTTACCCTTAGTATCTTCTGACTATCAAGGTCATGATGCTTCTTCTATTGTTGATTCCAGCTTGACTTTAGTCATGGGTAATGACATGGTAAAAGTTATGGCTTGGTATGACAATGAATGGGGCTATAGCCAAAGAGTTCTGGATTTAGCTGAACTCGTAGCTGCTAAATGGGTGTAATACCAATTCAAAATAGCCTACGGCAAGGCTTACGCCAACAAAATTCAAAATTAAGAAAGCTAGATAAAACAAGGATTTCTAATTTTGAATCCGTGGTTGAATTTGAGATAATTGGTGTAGAAATTGTTAGTTGTTAGTTGTTATTCACTAATGGCTAATTACTAATGACTAAAATGTTGGAATCCCTGATTAAGATTGAGAACTTGATCAGGGATTTCTGCTTTGTTATCGCGCAAAATTACTGTATCTGTTGCTGTGATACTCCCAATAATAGCCGCACCATTACCTAAGTGTTGTACTAAATTTGATGCGGTTGCTGTTGGTAGACACAAAACTAATTCAAAATCTTCGCCACCGTAAAGGGCATATTCTATGGTTTGTTGTGGTGTTAGCCAGTGGTGAAAAGCTGATGGTAAGGGAATCTGTCTCAATTCTAAAATAGCGCCTACACCACTTGCACGGCAGATTTGTAAGACTGCATCTGCTAAACCGTCGCTGCTATCCATCCCAGCTATGGGTAATGAGCTTTTTTGTAGAATAGGTAAAACATCTAAACGGGGCTTTGGACGTTGGTGCGCTTTGATTAAAACTGCTTTTTCTGGGGGTTGGAGGTTCTGACCAATGTCGGGATTTAGTAGCAGTTCTAAACCAGCACGAGAAGCACCATGTACTCCTGTGACAACGATCGCATCTCCGGGACGAGCATTACAGCGCCGGATAATAAAATTAGGGTCAACTTGACCAAAGGCGGTAATTGCTAAAGTATTAATAGGCGATCGCACCACATCACCACCGACTATTGGGACATTGTAAGCCTGTAAACATTCCGTCATCCCTTGGTAAAGTCGCTCTACCCAACTTACCATAGTATTCCCATTTAAACCCAGTCCCACAGTGATCCCCAAGGGAGAAGCACCCATCGCGGCTAAATCTGATAAATTTGCAGCTGCCGATCGCCAACCTGCATCTTCTGGAGAGGTGGTAACATCACTAAAATGCACACCATCTACTAACATATCTGTAGTAACTACTAAAGATTGTCCCGGTGTCGTCGTTAAAACTGCTGCATCATCACCAATAATCTCTTGCGGACAAAACTTTTGTAATCTGGCTAAAAGACCTTGTTCACCAATATCTCGCACTAGCAAATTAGATAAATTATTATTTACCATAAGAATATGATTTAGGAGTTATAGTAATGGTTACTACACCAGTAAACAGCCTGACTTTTGAAGAATACATTAATTATGATGATGAAACTGGCTTTAAATATGAATTGATTGATGGCAGATTAGAACTGATGAACCCACCAACAATAGAACACTTTTTAATTGTAGATTACTTAGACATCTCACTGAGAACAGAAATCAAGCGACTGAATTTACCTTGGCTATCTTTTAGAGAAACTGGGGTAAGAACTGGCAGAAATAAATCACGCTTAACTGATTTGTGCATAGTGACAAGAGAACAAGCAATAGAATTACAAAAAGTTTCTGCTGTATTCCAATCACCACCGTTATTAATTATAGAAGTAGTTAGTCCAGAGTCAATCAAAAGAGATTATCGTTTCAAACGTTCTGAATACGCAGCCTTAGAAGTTCCAGAATATTGGATTGTAGACCCGATAGAAGCAAAAATTTCTGTTTTGTTGCTAGAAGAAGGATTATTTGAGGAACAGATTTTTACTGGTAATCAACAAATTGTATCGCGGACATTTCCAGAAATAGAAGTAACTCCCGAACAAGTTTTTACTGCGGCGAATATTGTTTAATAAATTTGTAGTCAGTGCTTTTCTAAAAAAAGACCAACTACAAATTAATATGCTGTTTATGCTGCCGATGGTTCAATCAAATTTTCTAAACCTTGTACCACAGTAGCAGATTCAATTGTGTCACCTGCTTTTAGCTTATCTAACACTTTTTTACCTTCAGTTAAATAACCAAAAACGGCATAGCGACCATCTAAGAGATTTCTACCGGCGGGAGTTAATTCTGGTTCAAATAAGAAAAAGAAAACTTGGGAAGAACCGCCATTTACATCACCTTCTGGACGTGCTAAAGCTAAAGCACCAAAAGCAGAAAAAGGTAGCACAGGTTCATCTAAATAACGTCCAGCATCTTCTAGAGTAGTGCCATAGGTAGGCTCTGGATCACCCTTTACCAAAATTTCCAAAGGAATAGCCCGATATTTACCCGTTTGGGGGTCAATAAAACCCACCTCTTTACCTACAGGATCTCCAGTTTGTAGGACATAAGATTCTTCCGATCGCGTAAATGGTAGACCATTATAAAAACCGCGTTGGACTAGATCGACGAAATTTCCCGCCGTTACAGGAGCGCTATAACCGTCCACAACTACAGTTAAATCCCCTTTATTAGTTTTGATAGCTATAGTTGCTCTACCTTTGAGTTGAGGCAAATTACTGTATTCGGCTGGAACTGGGAAAGGAAAATCTGTCACCATTGATTCTTCTAATAAAGTGACTAGATTGAGTAACTTAGCTCTCCCTTCCAGAATTTTGGCTTTATCTTTGGTTTTGGCCAATTCTTGCAGTTCTGATACCCCAGACTTAAGTTCCTCTAACCAAGTGGTAGCTTGGGGTTGGCGTTCTGTCGGGACGCTTGCTAAGATTTGGGAGGGTTGATCAAGAATTTTTGCCGCTTGGCTCAAGTCTTTAGACACCGCACCCCAGCGCCGATTTGCCCGTAGCTGGCTAGAAATATCCTCTAAAGAGGCTTGTAGTTTGCGTACAGGTGGATTATCGATCGGCAGTGCATACCGTAACAAAGCTTTGCTATCAGTAATTGCATTTCCTGCTGGCAGGGCAGCATGGCTGTAAGGACTGCAAATAGTCGTACTGATGCCTAAAAATATCGTTATCAGCAGTATTGCCTTCAGGCTGCTCTTCAGCCAGGACTTAAAGAATTTAAACATGGGATTGCTCAAATGCCGCATTAAATTGTTGACTGAAAATCACCCATCAATAATCTTCCCACAGCATTAGTACGGAGTGCAGGGGAGATGGGGAGATGGGGAGATGGGGAGATGGGGAGAGGGGGAGATGGGGAGATG
>DATGXQ010000355.1:0-5151 GCA_035298905.1 Nostocaceae cyanobacterium
GGAGACACGGGGAGGGGAGACACGGGGAGGGGAGACACGGGGAGGGGAGAGGGGAGAAGTAATAATTTTTTCTGTCACCGCGTCACCGCGTCCCCGTGTCCCCGCGTCCTCGTGTCCCTTAACTCACTTGTGCTTCAGCGAGGCCAATGGGGCAAGCTACACCAGTACCACCTAAGCCACAATAGCCGTTGGGATTTTTGGCTAAATACTGCTGATGGTAATCTTCGGCATAGTAAAATTCAGGTGCGTCGAGGATTTCGGTGGTGATTTTGCCGAAACCTGCTTGATTTAAGTTTTGTTGATAGGCATCCCGTGAGGCTTCGGCTTGTTGTTTTTGGGTGTCGGAATAGACGTAAATGCCTGAACGGTATTGTGTGCCGGTGTCGTTTCCTTGGCGCATCCCTTGGGTGGGGTCATGACTTTCCCAAAAAACTTTGAGGAGTTGGTTGTAAGTAATAACTTGGGGGTCAAATACCACTAAAACTACTTCATTATGACCTGTTAAGCCAGTGCAAACTTCCCGATAAGTGGGGTTGGGAGTGTAGCCGGCTGCGTAACCAACGGCTGTGGTATAAACGCCCTTTTGTTGCCAAAATTTCCGCTCTGCACCCCAAAAACAGCCTAAACCAAACATGGCAGTTTCTAAACCTTCGGGAAATGGGGCTTTGAGGGGGTTGCCGTTGACATAGTGCTTTGCGGGGACTGGCATTTGTTGGGTTCTACCGGGTAAAGCTTGTTCGCGGGTAGGCATAGCCAGTTTTTTACCAAAACCAAATATTCCCATATTGATGATGTTATAAATAATTGCTTGACTTATTTATTTTAGAGAGTTTGGGGAATTAGTGGGGAGGAAAAGGTTAGTAGCTGGCAGCAGTAATTTCCACATCAAAGCTCGACTTTTCGACCCTAAAGGTGGAACGATGAACCCTAAAGCTCGACTTTTCGACCCTAAAGCTCGACATTTCGACCCTAAAGCTCGACACTTCGACCTTAAAGCTCGACATTTCGACCCTAAAGCTCGACTCTTCGACCTCTGAGGTACAAATTTTTTGAGCTTTGAGGTGCAACGTTCCACCTTCAAGCATGAAAGACCGAGCTTTAAGCTTGAAACTCCGAGCTTTAAGCTTGAAACTCCGAGCTTTGAGGTACAACATTCCACCTTTGAGGTACAACGTTCCACCTTCAAGCATGAAAGGCCGAGGTTAAAGCTCGACAGATCATGTAGGGAGCATTAATGAAGTAACGCACCGCATCAATCTTATGGGGGTCGATAAAAATATCTGTGTCTCGTGGAGTTAGGTATATTGCTGGTTATTGAGATGAGGCAGCCTGGATGCCCACCCCACAAGATGGGATGATAATTTTGGATGCCAACATGGTAAAGGTCATGGCAATGCCATGACCCTACACTTCGACGGGAATACAAGCATGAACTAGGGGTAATAGTGGCCCTATTTGTTCTTGTCCGTTGACGGCTAGGTCACTGTGACAGAGGTAAACTCGCTCGGTGGTACGGGCTAGTAAGTCGGCTAGAATCCTTTTGAGTCTTTCGTCTTCGGCGGTTTTTTCGTCTTCGGCTGTCCAAGGTTGTCCTAAGCGATGACGCAGGAAGTAGTTAGCACCAAAGAGGTTAGCCGCTCCACCTTTAGCCCACAGGGGTGAACCTGTATCAAGCCAAAATTGCCAACGGTGATGTTTACGCAGGGAACGATATTGAAAGATGTTAGCTAGGGTGATGGCTTTTCTCACGCCACCGATGGGACGGACGGGGTAGGGGTTGGCGGTGATAGTTCCTCGGCGCAGGAGTTGGATAAATTCGGCTATGGTGTTGGTTGAGGCGGTGCTTGGTGTGATTAATGAGGGGTTCGCGTCGGTTTGTTTGAGTCTTGCGTCTACTTCCCAATAGTGTTGGGCGGTTTCTAGGAGTTCTCGTAGTGCGGCGAGTTGTTCGTAGGGGGGGTTATTGTCTCGACAGAGAAAGTGCTGAATGGCTAGATATATTAAGGATATAGGGCTGGGGATGAGGCGCTGTTGTTGTTGCGATCGCTGCTGTTCAATCCAAGTTAATATCTCACTATAGGCGGTTGTGGCTGCATAGCCGATTCTGTCCCACCGTTCATAGGCTGTTACGGGTAATAAGTTGGGGTGTTCTGGATGGGGGACAAAGCAATTATCGGCTAATAATCCCGCCCTGACTGGATCGATATCTGTGGTTAATGGTGAATACTGGATACTAGGCTCTAAAGGATGTTCTAATGTTGCCCGTTTGCGGCTGAGAATTACTAGCATTTCGGCGACTGCATCCCGATCGACTAATCTGCCCAAACCTGGATACACTAAGGCTAATAAGGTGAGTAATGCTCTGACTGATGGGGAACTAATCAGGGGACGCTGATCATTGAGGGATTCTACGAGAATATCTTGTTTAGTGAGAATTTCTGTTAAAGTGTAACGCGCGATCGCATCTAAACCAGGTGCGATGACGGCGATTTCTTGCGGTTCTACCTGTTGAGATTTTACCCCCTGAATAATGAACTCTGCTGTCTGTCGCAACAACTGAGAGCGGGAAGTAGTTTGAATTGGTTGGACAAATTCTGGTAAGCTTAACATCGCTATGGGTTGGGTGACTAATTCCACCATCGGCGTAGCGATATGTGCGGCTAAACTATCTACTGGTGGTGCTGATAAACTTTCTACCTGACAGCGACTAGCTAACTGTTGCATTTGCTGGGGGTCTGCACCTAACCCCAAACGGATCGCCCCATCTGGATTGTAGCTAAATGCCCCTACTGCACCCCCATCAAGGAGGAATGAGAAGAGATTATAGGCGATCGCTGGATAATCATCTACATCATCCGCTAAAACCGCTTGAAATCTCTGTCCTAAACGTTGCTGATAATTGACATCAGTCAACAAATGCTGACCATAAAGCTCGGTAATCATTCCATAAGTCAGCAAGCCCCTTTCTAAACACCAATTTCGCCAATCTAGCAGCAGTGAAGCTAAAAAATCTGGCTCTAGATTGATGGCATTTTCCCTTAAACCATTTTGTAAAATAGAGGCAATTTGTTCACAAGCTACACCACTATAAGCTGCTAATTGCCATAAGTCCAAAGTCCGTCGCACAAAGCGATATTCATTCAATCCCGCCTGGCGTAAAATTTCCTCATTCAATTTTGTCCGCCAGAGTTTTGTCGCCAACTCCTGTTCGGTTTCTGGACGTAAACGCACCGGAAATTGAGCTTTTAGCTGCAAAGACTGAATCAATAACGGCCAAAATAAAATTACTTCATCTTGAAAAAAACCTAAAACTGTCTTAGCGCGAATTGGATATTTCCCTAATGTTAAAGTGGCGATTATATCCGCTAACTCTCTACGATTGTCATCATTAGCTGCTAGGACTAAAACTCCAGGCTCGGTTTGTTTTAAATTTGCGGTTCTTGCAGTTTTTTTGGGTCTCCTGCGTTTTTGATTTTTAGTATAAGATGATTCTATATACTGATTGCCATTTTGTAACCAATAACAAAACTGCTCTCCCAAGCGAGTAGTCTTACCACTGCGGCTAGTACCGACAATCCAAACAGAATCAGAAACCACAAATAAACTCCTTACAGATTTGTTAGTATATTTCCTGCGTTAATTTAAGTTTAAGAGACACCGAACAATGTGGGATGATCATCGACAATGAATAGTTCTTTTTTTAGCCAAAAAATATACCCGTTCCTCCTGGCAGCATACAGATGGTATTTAAAAACACCAGAGCGTTCTCTAGAGGAAGCTTATCAAGCTGCATTACAAATTAAGGAAATTGAAGATAAACATTTTCAGGGTCATAAAATAGATGCTAATTCTGCCATGTATAGCCCTAGCGTTATGGCATATTTTCAGGCAGATTTGCAAAAATTACTCAAAAATGCTCGGATGCGACTAACAGAGTTTAAATTTAGTCGGTGGTTTTCTAATGAATCCCAACAAAAAGCAGCAGAAAAAGCGAATATAACATACCCTAGTTTAACATCTATTTTAGAAAAACTACAATTTATTGATCAAGTCATTTCCAAATATAGCAACTCAGATTTAGAAACAAATACTTCAACTTTAAATTCTTCACCAATTGTAAAAGCACCGGAACAAACAATAGAAACTCAACCATTTAAGCCCAAACCACCAATTTCTGCACCTAGTCAAAAACCCAAAGGTAAAGCTGATACTACAGGCATATTGCCTCGTTCTATTTTAAGCACTATCACCCGTTTACAAATAGAATTAGATCCTGATTCTGAAAAAAATGTAGTACAGGATTTTCGCCAAGCACAACGCCGCACAATTGTATCTATCCGGTTTATTTTACTCTTAATCATTATCCCTTTACTCACGCATCAAATAGCTAAGACTTTAATAGTCAGTCCGTTAATAGAACATTTTAGAGGTTCGGACACAGCTAAAATCTTCTTAAATTCCGAAATGGAAGAAGAAGCTTTATTAGAACTAGAGAGATTTGAGGAAAAAATCAAATTTAAAAATTTAATTAGTAATGCTCCACCATTGTCAGTCAAAGAATTAGAAGAAGCAATGGTAGAAAAAGCCAAAGAGATAGAAGAAGAATTTCGCCATGAAAGTGCTAACGCTATCAAAAATGTGTTTGCTGATATGTTTTCTGTGGCGGCTTTTGTTTGGTTGTTACTGATTAGTAAATCTTCAATTATTGTTTTAAAAGACTTCTTCGATCATCTTGTTTATGGATTAAGTGATAGTGCTAAAGCATTTATTATCATTTTGTTTACTGATGTGTTTGTAGGCTTCCACTCTCCTCACGGTTGGGAAGTAATTTTAGAAGGAATATCACGTCATTGGGGATTACCAGCAAATCGAGATTTTATTTTCTTATTCATTGCTACTTTTCCCGTGATTTTAGACACTATTTTTAAATACTGGATTTTCCGTTACCTAAATCGCATTTCACCTTCTGCTGTGGCTACATATCATAATATGAATGAGTAAAATGGGAGGCATTAGTGTCAACTTAACGAAAAATGGGCGGTTAGAAACCGCGTCTACACAAGCAAGACGCATAGCGGCTTCCCGCAGGGAAGGCCACCTGCGTGGGTTTGAAAACCTTGATTTTTCATTAGTCCGCGTAGGCGGACTTGG
>DATGXQ010000356.1:0-3868 GCA_035298905.1 Nostocaceae cyanobacterium
ATCCCCGTACAAAACCTGCTGCTTACCATCAGGAGTGTAACGGACACACCATCCCTGTGTTGTAGCCTGCCATTGGCGGTAAGCAGTTGCCACAGCCAATATTAATATCAAGGCGATTCCTACAGTTAGCGCTACTCGTAAAGGGCGTATGTTTTTCATGGGTAAAATTATTTTTATTGCTGACTGAAACTAAGCATTAACATCAGGTTGTCAATGCAAAACTTTATATTAATTTTATGAGTATTCAAGTTCTATAAAAATAACATGAAGACAAGACTTAATTACTGATTATTGCATTCCATAGTCGCATTGTTTCATATGGCGTTTGATTATCATATTTGTCAGCAAATGTTCGCAAATTTTTTCTCGGTATTTTAACTAATTGCTAAGTATCAAGTGATTACTTTATGATTGTTATCAACAGTGTTTTAGCTGTGTAATTAATTGATAGCCAATTTTATTTTTGCAACTGATTTTCATAATTTGAATCAGATTACGCAGAATAAACACTTTCATAATTAACTTTTTTTTCAAATTAGAAAACATATTTTAACTGTTAAAAAAGTGAAGGAATTGTGTTGAAATTGGCTTGAGGGTTCAGTTATTTACTTTATCACTTTTGTTTTGTCATATTGGGGTAATAAATTAGCCTCAAGGACTACTATTTTGATTGGAACAAGCGATTCATACTACTGTTAGGAGATTTATCTATGAAATTTACTTCTAAGCTGTTTTGCGCGATGATCGGGCTAACAATTTTTTCCGCAACAGCAACGCAAGCACAAGCACAGACAGTTACCAATGTTGTTATCAAAAACCAGCTACAAAGCCCAATATTGCTTGTTCCTTCAAGTGTTAATATTCTAGGAACAGCTACTCCTGGTGTTCCATTAAGTATTTTAGCTAACAATACAAACATAAATCCAACATTCACAGTTAGAAGCCCCTTTACCAACATAGCAAGCATTCACTTCTCTTACAGCGCTGGCACAAGGCAGTGCAGGTTTAGTACCTCTTTAACAACAACACCAACAATTTTTGGTAGCTTAATTCCAAGTTGGACAAAAAGTGGGACATCCACTGGCTCTACATTTGCTAATTGTGAGGCAAAAATTACAGTCGCAAATCCTAATACTCCATTTAACTACACTGTTGAATTTACAATGCGATGAAGTCAAATAAAATTTGAATATTCTTGGTAGAAGCGTGATGAGATTATCTATCTTGTTTAAAGTTAGGAGTTTTATCACGTTTTCTAACTTACTCTTACTCCTGCCAAGATTCAAGTTGCTCCTTCTGCCTCCTCCACTTAAGGCATGACGGATGACAGCGCCGCCCAGACCCATCACCATGATTGCGGTGCAGCAACAGGACAAGCTCATGAGCTACAACAGACGGCAAGGCTAACACGGGCGCGGCGGCTGGCTGTGGGTTATGTGAGTCATGCTATATTTACATTATTTAATCTTGAACTAGCCAAATAGGATGTATGCAGTTAACTGGAAATATTTAGATAAAAGTGTATGCAAAGTATTGATAAAAAGGTAATACAATGCTAAATTTATACAGATAGGACAAAACCACCTTTTCAGATGCAACTGTAAGGTGATTACTTTAAAGTGCTAGCACATAGGAGGAAAAGATGCTAGAATTTATTCCAATGCTTATCTTAATTAATAATCTAGCAATGCTTGTACTGCTATACAAGCTACTATAGCTATTATTAAGATAACAATCATGCGTGTCGGGGAGTCTAGCTCTCCGACTTTTTTTGCTTATCTATAATATAAACCATACATTTTAGGCTGTCAATTACTTCACCACCCAAATTAGGATAGGTCATAAATACCCCACTTTTTTAAAAAGTCGGGGAGCTGAACCATTAGATTATTTAGTAAAAGTGACTATTGATAAAATGACTCGTAACTAAAAATTACGATTGACTTTAGTTTTCGTCCCCTTGCGGGGAATAGATCGTCTGTGCCTTTAATGATAGCTACGTAGTATATAGCGGGTTGTCAGTCAATTTTCCGTCCTCTTGCGGGGAATAAATAGTCTGTGACCTTGTTTTTGTGGTTGTAGTAGAACTGCACATCGCTGAACCGTTCAGGTTTCCGTCCAATAGTTTAACTAAAATGTAGAATAAAGATATGGTAGAAAGAACTGGACATCGCTGAACCGTTCAGGTTTCCGTCCTTTTCCAGGGAATAGATAATCTGTGACTATTGTTTGTCAACTTTTATATTGTGACTTGTATTGAATTTGTTTCCGTCCTCTTGCGGGGAACAGATAGTCTGTGATAAAAATTAAGTAACTTAATTTTTAGTTGTATTCTATTTATCAGGGTTTCATTACTCTTGCGAGGAATAGATAGTCTGTGACTACCCTTTGGAAAGTGTTGATATACTTACTTTTCAAGGTTTGGTTGCGCCTGACTACGGAATGAGTCATGTAGCGAAAGTAATTGTACAATAGACTATCAGAAAGATTGGCTATAAACTTTGACTACAGACAATCTAGCCGAAAAACTTAGAGTAGTCAAGAGGAGAATACTGACATTGCGGCAACAAAAACAGCTTCAGGTGACTTGACCCTCTTCCAAATCCGCAATGCCTCCTTCAAATAAGTGATCGCACCCGGTACATTCGCCCAGTACCGCCTAACAGTGCGCTGAATCTCCCCGTTCAACCGAAATTGAGGGGTACAAGGAATCTCTCGTAACTACTGTAAAACTTCCTGTACTTCCTGTTGACTCGGCTGTACTGATTTTTCTATCGGCTCAGGCTGCGATCGCTCCCACCTATGCAACCTCTGTCACCTCCGCCCCTCCCAAGATTCCAGTTGAGCCTTTCGCGTCCTCCAATCCGGCATCACGCATGAGAGCGCTTGCCAAAAACCATCACCATGATTGCGGTGCAACAAGTGGACAACTTCATGGGCCACCACATACTCTGATACTGAGACAGGGGCATCAACTAATTGCCAATTAACGCGAATAGTTCCATCTTTTGAGCAACTTCCCCAAGTCTGCTTCTCTTGAGACAACTTTACTGGTGGTGTCTGGACTCCTAGCTTACGGGCGTATACCTTGACTAGATGCTGTACATCTTGTTTTAGGCGATCGCGTTTCCAGCTAATCAATGCTTGCTCAATCGCATCCTGTTGTTCATCTGTAGTTAAGTTGTGCGGTACTTGAATATAAAAACGGCTTTTGCAAGTAATTGTCACCTGCTCTACATGGGCTGACTCTACCTGTAACATGAGGCGGCGACCACGATACATAACTTTCGCCCCGCTTACGTAACGCTCTTGTATTTCTGGTTGCTGCTTTGGATGACAGTCAGCTACAGCATTAAATAACCAGCGTCGCTTGCTATCGAGAAAAGCGGTGATTTGTTCAAAGGGAGTATTAGGTGGTGCGATAACTTCTACAGCTTCAGGTGTAACAACAATGCGCTGGCTTTTGGTACGGTTGCTGTAGCGCACAGTGTAGGGGATACTGGTTTGGCCGATTTGTAGGACGGGCATAGCAATTAAAGGGAACAATCTGGAGGCAGCCATCGGGCAGACTCAAGCCTTTTATTATTAGCATCTTAAGGGCAACGCTTTCTACTAATGCAAGGATTATTTATTTTTTGTTTGACGCAAGTATTAGTTACCTCTTGGGCAGTATTAGCTAACACATCTTTGTAAATGCAAAGCAGGTTTTCTAGATGGTCGCCGCTTAACTGATTAAAAGGCGCAGGGAATTGATCTACAGGTATGATATCTCCATCTTTAACCCTTTCAAAACAACCTAAAGCGCGAGTTCCATCGGTCACACCTGCATGAAGATAAACTTCCCGAAGCTCTAAGTCCAAATACTTGG
>DATGXQ010000357.1:0-5692 GCA_035298905.1 Nostocaceae cyanobacterium
CCCTACTGTATGACACCCCGATTTACAGATTAAGGAAGCAGGATAATTTTAGATTTTAGATTTTAGATTTTGAATTGAACAATCTAAAATTCATAAATTACAAATTCTCGCATTCAATAGACAGTTTTGCCGGAGGCAGGAGGAAAAAAGAAAGACCACTATTATCCCTCACAGTTATTGATTAATTTTTGTCCACTTACTTTGTAAGCAGTTTTTTGAATTTTGTTGGCGAAGCCTTGCCGAAGGCTATTTTGAATTTTGAATTGGAGCGAAGCGACCTATGGAATTAATGATCGAAGATTTGATGGAACAAATGATCGAAATGGGAGGTTCAGATTTACACCTCTCCGCAGGTTTACCCCCTTACTTTCGCATTAGTGGGAAACTTACCCCCATTGGCGATCAACCATTAAGCCCAGATCAATGCCAAAGACTAATCTTTAGTATGCTCAATAATACTCAGCGCAAAACTTTAGAGCAGACTTGGGAATTAGATTGTTCTTATGGTGTGAAAGGATTAGCCCGCTTCCGGGTCAACGTTTATAAAGAACGTGGTGCTTATGCTGCTTGTTTACGCGCCCTCAGTTCTAAAATTCCTAACTTTGATAAATTAGGTCTACCAGATGTAGTACGGGAAATGTCCGAAAAACCCAGAGGACTGATTCTGGTCACAGGCCCTACAGGTTCTGGTAAAACTACCACCCTAGCAGCCATGATTGACCTGATTAACCGCACTAGGGCAGAGCATATCTTAACAGTAGAAGACCCGATTGAATTTGTATATGAACCAATTAAAAGTGTAATTCACCAGCGTCAATTGGGTGAAGACACCAAAAGTTTTGCTAACGCCTTAAAAGCAGCCTTACGGGAAGACCCAGATATTATTCTGGTAGGTGAAATGCGGGACTTAGAAACCATTTCTTTGGCTATTTCTGCCGCAGAAACAGGTCACTTAGTATTTGGCACATTACACACCAGTTCCGCAGCCCAAACAGTCGATCGGATCATTGACGTTTTCCCCCACGAAAAACAAACTCAAGTCCGGGTACAGTTATCTAACTCTTTAGTAGCAGTATTTAGCCAAACCTTAGTACCTAGAAAAAATCCCAAACCAGGGGAATTTGGCCGGATAATGGCCCAAGAAATCATGATTGTTACCCCCGCTATTTCTAACTTGATCCGGGAAGGTAAAACATCTCAAATTTACTCAGCCATTCAAACTGGTGGAAAATTAGGAATGCAAACTCTAGAGAAAGTTTTAGCAGATTTATACAAAGCTGGAACTATCTCCTTTGAAGCAGCAATGTCTAAAACCTCTAAGCCAGATGAAGTTCAACGTCTCATTGGCAACGTAGCCCCACAAGCAGCAGCAGGGGCAAAACCTGCTGTTAAGGCGCATTAAACTCCAATTGTAATGAAAACTGGTAATTGCAGAAAAATTCAGGAGACAGAATTCAGCAGTGAAAATGCTAATTCTAGAAAGCAAAGAATTAAGTATTTAAAACTTTGACTCCTGACTCCTAAATTATTTCTACTAACCAATTACCAATTATTTCTTTTCTAAATTTTTGAATTTTGAATTTTGAATTTTAAATTGATCAAACTATGCCAACCTTTCTTGCTCGTGTCCGGGACTCACAAGGCAAAACCAGAAGCGAAAAAATTGTCGCAGATACCATAGCACAAGCCCGCACCAGTCTTAGAGACCAAGGTTTTGTCATTCAAGACCTGAAACAGTCCCAAAGTTTACAATTAAACTTTAACTTACAGGATTTCCAGACTTCTTTAGTTAAGGTTTCTGTAAAAGATAAAGCAGTCTTCTCTCGTCAATTTGCAGCTTTGGTGAATGCAGGTGTAGCAATTGTGAGAAGTTTAGGAGTATTGTCTGAACAATGTCCTAACCCAAAACTGAAAAAAGCCCTAACTGATATTAGTAATGATGTACAAACTGGTGTTAACTTGTCAGATTCCATGCGAAAGCATCCTGACTGTTTTGATGGTTTGTATGTCAGTATGATTCAGGCTGGTGAAGTCGGTGGGGTGTTAGATGAAGTACTCAATCGTCTGGCTAAATTATTAGAAGATGTTGCCCGCTTACAGAACCAAATTAAATCAGCTATGGCTTATCCAGTAGTTGTAGGTTTTTTGGCAACAGCAATTTTTGTGGGGATGACAGTTTTTCTCATTCCTATTTTTGCTAAAATTTTCCAAGAATTAGGCACACCATTACCAGCACTCACGCAATTTTTAATGACCTGTAGTGAAATTTTAAGAAGCTGGAGGTCTATAGTAGTTGTGGCTGTGATTGCGGGCGTTAGTTTTGCTTATAAACAGTACTACAAAACTCGTGTAGGTAAAGAAACTATCGACCGTCTCTCTCTAAAAATGCCTTTATTTGGTGACTTAATTCAAAAAACTTCAGTTGCTCGTTTTAGTCGTACTTTTGGCGCTCTGACTCGCTCTGGTGTACCAATTTTAACTTCTTTAGAAATTGTCCGCGATACTTCAGGAAACCAGGTAGTATCTAATGCAATTGATGCAGCCAGGGTGGAAATTCAACAAGGCGGTATGATTAGTATTGCTCTGCAAAAAGAAAAAGTCTTCCCCATTATGGCAATTCAAATGATTAGTATTGGTGAAGAAACTGGGGAATTAGATGCAATGTTAATGAAAATTGCCGATTTCTATGAAGATGAAGTAGAACAGGCAGTTAAAGCCCTCACCAGTATCTTAGAACCGATTATGATTGTAGTTTTAGGGGGCATGGTGGGAACTATTTTGTTAGCAATGTATTTGCCTTTATTCGCGGTATTTGAAAAGCTAGGCTAACCAAGTGAACAAGATTTCAGGATGGAGGAGGGAAATTCTATCAACTATAGGTCAAGTACCTATGGTTAACTTTTAAATCTAGTTGCGGCTAGATGTGGAGAATTTTCCACTACAAATTCCATCCTAGCTTGTCGCTAACATTTCATACTTGATAAAATCATGCCTGTACAAAAATCTCTTTATGAAGCGAGCTTGGCAGAGTATAGTAATCATCTGTCAGCGATCGCTCTCCTCAAGCAGCACCGTCCATACTTGGAAATGATTCCTAGTCTGCGTCGTCCAGATGAAAGCGTCATCACTATTCCTTTACCGATCGTGCGGCTGCGGGATACTCAAAATAAAACTTTACACACCACTTCCTTACCCTGTGACATCGCAATTATCATGTGTGACCCGGAATGGAAGATTAAAACTGGTGTCGAAATTCTCTTATTTATACATCGTCCCCATGAGGATTTTTCTGATTTATTAGGACGTTGGCGACAAACCCAAGTTTGGCTAGATAAAGACTATGAATGGTTAATGAATCCCCGTCATAGCCATATTTTAAGCGAGGGAGCTAATACAATTTATCCTTTGTTTATTGTTTTTAGCGAAACTCCAGAACGCATCCAGCGCGGTCTTGTTGGTGCTGATTTGCCTTTTGTGGTACAAACACCCCCTGCTGCATTGGAAGTAAATACTGTTGATTCTTATTCTTCAGAAATTCCACCAGCCTGAGAGGGGAGAGGGGAGAGGGGAGACGCGGAGAGGGGAGAATGTTTGATTATCTTCCTGTTTCTAAGTCCCAACTTCCTCGCATCTCTTCATTCCCAATCACCAATCCCCAATCCCCAATCACCAATTATCTGACAAATTTAGGCATAATTTCCGCAGCCGTGAAAATGCCATAAATACCCCGTTGATGTAATTCTTGACCAGCTTTTAAATAACCAAAAGCAGGGCCGCAGACATTAGCTGCCATGCTGGTTTCATCGCCTAAAGTAAAGGTATGGGTGGAAATTCTGCCCTCAAAGGTGCGTCCTGTGATTTTTACATTGGTGCTGAGGGGCTTTTTCGGGTTGCGGGTATCAACTACACCACCTACTGTTACTCTATCCCGTCCGACAATTCCCGCTATTTCTAACATGACATCATCAGCGTGTTCCATATTTTCTAAAGTTAACACGCCATTAGTTTTATCTAGTAAAGCTTCTACCTCTGCATCAGACATCGCTCTTGCGGTTTCCACATTATAACCAGGCATGTGGGCAATATCTTCGCGGACAGTTGCGCGGTAAGCTTCCCAGTTAGCAATACCCACACCAAAGGTAATTTCTACCTTGTGGATTTCTGCATAACTCTGTGCAGCTAAAGCCGCCGCAGCCGTTAATAGTCCAGGGGTAGCACCGCAACCAGTCATGTAAGTAATTCCCGCAGCAGCTAACTCATCTTTCATCGCCAAAAGTTGTTCTACTGCGCTGGTGCGTTTAATAGCATCAACTAATACACCCCGCCAACCAGCTTGGATGAATTGTTTAGCTACAGAAGCAATAAAATCATTAGGTAGATTAGGTAAAGCCAGGAAAAAGCCATCAACAGGCTGACGGGTATGAATTAAGTCCTGAATACTTTGATTTGATAGAGTTCCCACAGGTTCTAAATAACCTACCGAACCCTGAGACTGATAAACAGTAATGCATGCATCAGTATTTAATCCTTCAGCCGAATAAGCATAACCCTTTTGATCTGCGGCGGCGACTAAAATCATTTCCCGTTTCCCAGCCAATACCTTAGCGGCGGCTTGTCCCAGTCCACCAAAACCTAATACTCCCACGCGGATGGCTGGCTGTAAATGAGAAATGTTTGTTTGTGCTGTATTCATAGTCATTTGGCTAAAAGCTATAAAGATTAATTATGCTGCATTATTCTAGGATCTTTCCCTAGTATCTGCGTTTTTTTACGGAAAAGTCGGGATGAGTGATGGAGTTGGGATGATGGTGAAACGCCTAGCGTAGCTGATTGCCTTATAAACATAGTACAATTACTGCTTATAATAGTATCATAATTATGTAGATTGACTCTCATTTGTAAGCTAATAATTATTAAAATTACTTAACGACAAAGGAATAATCTGATGATGTCTGAGGTTGAGGGAGTTTGGCGTTCTGGAAATTTGTTGGTTATACATAAAAACGCACAATTACCCAACAGATGTATAAAAACTAATCAACCTGCTAACGGTCAACGGTTTAGGGCTGAACTGTACTGGCATCATCTACTTATTTACATATTACTTCCCGTTTATCTGCTGTTGTATATTATTGTCGGGGGTATTTTTCAGAAAAAGGCGATCGTCTATGTTGGTCTAACTCAAAAAATTTTACAAAAGCACAAAAGAGATATTTTTATTTGTCGGATTGTTACCATATTAGGGATAGGTACTTTTTTTCAAGGAACAACATATAAAAATTTACTGATGTTTTTTTTGGGTCTAGCCTTAATTTTAGGTGTATTAATTTGGGCTTTTGTCAAATTAAAAATCGTCAGTGTTGAGCGTATAGAAGGTGATTACATCTGGCTTCGGGGCGTTTGTCAAGAGTATTTAGATATGCTCCCACCGTGGAGTACAGCCCACAAAATAAATTTGTAATACTGTTATTGCTTAACATTCTTATTATTATAAATAATATGACAACTAGTTATAAGTAGAGTGAGCGTAACTCTTTGGGTATAAGGCAGCTAGTAAAATCATATTACACTTTTTACCGACAAGTAAAACTTAGTGATTTAAGCTTGACTACCAAGAAATAAATGCTTATACTGAATTATATTCCATCTAGAATATATTTTCAGTCTATGGCTGCTGAGATTTAGGCCCCGG
>DATGXQ010000358.1:0-3860 GCA_035298905.1 Nostocaceae cyanobacterium
TTCGTATCCCAAGAATTACGGGCAGCAGAAGACCCAGAATTTGAAACCTTCTATACCAAAAACATTTTGCTGAACGAGGGTATCCGCGCTTGGATGGCTCCTCAAGACCAGCCCCACGAACAATTTGTATTCCCTGAAGAAGTACTGCCTCGTGGTAACGCTCTGTAATCAAGTGATGAATTGATACTGGATTTAAAATTCATCTTTTCCTATTTTTTCATCAGCCTCCATATTTAGTGGAGGTTTTTTATTTTGATAGTTTAGATTTCTGATTTTGTGTGCTATAGTAATTCAAGGTTACAAACCCAGAGCTAAATGCTCTGCCTTTTTGAGACTAAGACCGTTTAGGCAACAAGGAGGTGATGCCCATGATAGAAAGTAGTAAACGCATGGGTCATCAGGTTGCAGTGAGCCGGCTGTGCGCCGGGGCTGTTCTCTAAAACTAGCTTGAGTTATTTTGAGTAACTAAGTTAACTCAAATAACTAAGTTAATGTCGGAGTTCCTTCCGGCAGTCTGGTTGCAACCTGAAGACCCGCTAGACCGCCCTAAATTAGATCCCCCGATCTAACTTAGGGCGGATAGTTTTTATTTATAGGTAAGTTTTGATTTATAATTAAACTTTAGATTTTTAGCGAGTTATATTCTTTTTAAGCAGTTTCAATATTGGCTATTTAACTGTTGACTACTGGTCAAAGACAGCTTTTGTCTGCAAAATACTCCTTTTAAATTATTGGTCTGGGAAAGAGAAGATTCACCAAGGAATTTCAACTATGGCGCAACTACTCACACAAGAAGAAACTCAAACCAAAGCAAGTGCTTTATCAGGTTGGACTTTGGTAGAAAGTAAATTGCAGACAACTCGCACTTTTAGAGACTTTATCGAAGCAATTGATTTTGTTAATAAATTAGTGGAACCTGCGGAGTCAGCAGGGCATCATCCAGATATAGAGATTTCTTACAACAAAGTCACAATAACTTTGACTACCCATGATGCGGGTGGCTTGACACAAAATGACTTCGATCTGGCTCAGGTGATTTCCCAAATTAGTTAAAACTAGATTAGGAAGGCAGAGGTAAAGAGACTTTCTGACAGGGGGACGTGGGAACGCTCTGACACGGGGACACGGGGACGCGGTGACGCGGAGAAAGAAAATATTGTTCATTCTCCCCTCTCCCCTCTCCCCTCTCCTCGTCTCTTCTCCCAGTTCCTTTTACAATCACCTGAATATGAATGCTAAGTAAAGAATTATTGCTATTCGTACAGAAAACTTGGCCTTCATTTTCTACAAAAGCTGCCAATATGTAAGAAAGTAGCGGTTAGCGGTCATCTCTACTGTGTACTATTTTTGTCTTTTAGCTGCCAACAGGTGACTATTTTTTGAGTTGATTATTCCTATCTTGTCATCAGATTTAGATGTATTATAATAATAAACTATATAGCTGCACTTTTTCATAAGTTAATTGCATCAACTTTTAACGTTTAGTTAATCAGTTATTAGCTTTGTAAAAACTAAAATCGTAGTAAAGGCACGATGCCTCCTGATCTATGGGTTTCAGCAAGATGTCGCATTTCTGAGAAGCAGGTGCAGCAAACACGATTGTTAATGTAAGGTGTGAGGAGAAAAGGTAAGATGTCCAATCTCTTGTGGAAATCTCTGGTGGTTAGCCCAGCAGTGTTAGGAGCTACGCTGTTAGTATCAGCAACAGCGATCGCAGCTCCAACTACCACCAACGAATTAGTTCCCACTGAAGGCCAAGCAACCGCAGAAGTTGCTCCACAGCAAGATGTTGTACTGCCAACAGTAGCGGAAATTGCCCCACAGCCAGAAATTGTGGCGCAAGCAACCAAAGACAGCACAGTTTTAAGCCAAGTTCAACGCTACAACAACGAAAACAAAACCATCGCTCAAGTAACATCGGTTTCACAATTTTCCGATGTACAGCCCACAGATTGGGCATTCCAAGCTTTACAGTCCTTGGTAGAACGTTACGGTTGTATTGCTGGTTATCCCAATGGCACATTCCGAGGAAATCGTGCTTTAACCCGCTATGAGTTCGCAGCTGGTTTAAATGCTTGTTTGGATCGGGTAAATGAATTGATTGCTACAGCTACGGCTGATGTAGTCACCAAACAAGACTTAGCTACCATTCAGCGCTTGCAAGAAGAATTTTCTGCTGAGTTAGCTACCCTACGCGGTCGCGTAGATTCCTTAGAAGCGCGGACTGCTGAATTGGAAGCGAATCAGTTCTCTACCACTACCAAGCTGCAAGGGGAAGCAGTTTTTGCTGTTACTGATGCCTTTGGTGGTAGAACTGCTGATGCTAATAACACAGTTTTCCAAGACAGAGTACGTTTGAGCTTACAAACCAGCTTCACTGGTAGAGACACTTTAACTACTCGTTTAGCTGCTGGTAATGCTCAAGCATTTAGCATTAGAGACAACAATAACGCTGATATTACAACCGCCGAAGGTACACAAACCTTCCAAGTTGGTGGTAACACTAGCAACAGTGTCAACATTGACCGATTAACCTATGAAGCTCCCACTGGTCCTGCTCAAGTTTACTTAGCGGCTACTGGTGGTCGTCATAGCCATTATGCGGCGGTGAATAACCCCTACTTCTTTGATAGAACTGATGGCGGCAACGGTGCATTGTCCACTTTTGCTTCTGAAGCTCCCATTTACCGCATTGGTGGTGGTGCAGGTATCGCGCTAAACGTGCCTTTCGGTCAAGGTGGCGGTATCCTCAAACCCAGTTCCATCACTTTGGGCTATTTGGCTGGTGATGCGGAAAATCCTGGTGTACGCCAAGGGTTGTTCAACGGTAACTATGCGGCGCTAGGTCAGTTAAACTTTAGTGTAGGCGATCGCATTGCCTTAGCTGCCACCTATGTACATGGTTATCATGGGCCTGGAAGCACTTTGTTTGACCAAGGTTTAGGATACAATAACAGCCAGTATTTTGTAGGTACTCAACAATCTAACTTACTGGGTGTCAACGGTCCTAACGCTGGTAACAGCAACGCTGCATCTAGTAACTCCTACGGTGTATCTGTTGCTGTTAGACCTAGTGATAAGCTTTCCATCAGTGGCTTTGTTTCCTATCACGATGTGACTGGTTTCGGCTCTGGTGATGATTTTGAAGCTTGGAGCTATGGTGCTGGTATAGCTTTACCTGACTTTGGTAAGAGAGGTAACGTGTTGGGTATCTTTGCTGGTGCAGAACCCTATGCCCGTGGCCGTCAAGGCTTTACTGGTAGAGAAGTACCTTATCACGTTGAAGGTTTCTACAAGTATGCCTTGTCTGATAACATCTCCATTACTCCTGGTGTAATTTGGCTCACTTCTCCTGGTCAAAACAATAACACCGATGATGCTATTATCGGTACATTGAGAACCACTTTCACCTTCTAAATCATTGACAGTTTGTTAACAATCTGTTAGAGAGTTTTAAATTTTAAGTTCCCCGTCCTTGGGCGGGGAACTTTGTTTTCTGGGTATGTACAAACCCCAGTGGAGAACCGGAGTATACTGGGATCAGAGTCAAGGGATTGGTGATTGGTGATTGGGGAAAAGGGAAATAAAGAATTATTTCTCCCCTCTCCTCTCTCCTTGCGGAGAAGCTATGCGAATACCGCGTCTCCCCTATCCCCTCACCCTTCTAGATTCTGCATCCTTTATTCTTGATAGCTGGCTGTGGAACTATCGTGTAAATCGGAATATGCCATTTTAGCCTTGTTAGAAATGGCTACTCATTATGAAAGTGGCGAACCAATGCAAATTCGCCAAATCGCTGCCCAACAAAATATTCCCGATCGCTATCTAGAACAGCTATTAGCTACCCTTAGACGTGGGGG
>DATGXQ010000359.1:0-2356 GCA_035298905.1 Nostocaceae cyanobacterium
TTATTCTAAATCCAAAGAGATGCTTAAATTGTCTATTCGCTTAGTCATATATTATCTTAAGTATCGTACTGTGCCAGTACCAGCTTAACAGAGTGTTAACTAGTTGCTTGGGCATCTTTCATACCGCATTTATGCAACGCCTTCTTAGTTGCTTCTTTCTTCAGTCTTGGTAACTCAGCTTGAGCTAATGAAGTCTTTTCCCAATTTTCCCAGCGTTGCACATGAAGCTGTTTTAGACGTTCTCTAGCAATATCTAGTTGACTATGGTCAAGTTTAACAAATTCCTGGATTAGCCGTTCGTATACCTCAAAATTAAAATTCCTTAACTCAGGTTTTTTCGCAAGAATGGCATCAAGGCATATTTGATAAACGCGCTTTTCTAACACTGGAAACCATTGCTCTGGCGGAATTTCATTGTCACGTAAAGCATCTAATAACTTCTTATTCGCCAGCTTTTCCAGTTGATCATAAGTTTCCTTATAAGTTAACCATTCTTGAAAATCAGGTAGTTCTGATTCAGCCAAGTTTAAAAATGTTTCTAGTTCCACAAAAGTTATTTGCTCAGGAGACAGGTAAGCATCTGTAATGTTATTTGCCTCAAAGTGCGATAATAGAAAATCTAATCCTTCCCTAATACTATGGTGAACAGACTCATATTTCTGAACTAATTCAACCAGTTCGCGACGTTTAGAAGGAACATTTATAATAGACTGGAGAGCATCAGGAGAAAACGAATATTTTTGTAATCCAACCAACCAGTTTAAAACTTTTTCAAGTTCTTTTAACTCTGCCTCTCTAGAAAGTTTTGGGTTAAATAAAGAGCCAAATACCTGACGAGCCGGATAGTCATTTTGATTTAGCTTATTTTGCAAAACTTCAATAGAATTAGATTGACTACCACCAAAAATATTCAATAATTTTAAAAACTGACTCAAGAAGTTTTGGTTTTCTTGTAATCGCTTATTCTTTTCAATTTCTTGAACATCTTGCCTCAAAGTAGCAAAAGCATTTCTAGCAAATGCAATATCTACATTGAGGAAATTTTCTGGTATTTTCAATGGAGCTTTTAGGATATGCAATAGGGCTGGATAACATTTATCCATAGATTCTAAATTCAACAAAGGTAGTAATTGTATAACTCTTTGTAATTCTTTATTTATCTTGTGAATCGAAAATATAGCTTGCTGAAGTTCAGCTATTTTTTCTCTAAGTTCCAATTCCATCTCATAAGAATAAGAAGATATAAAGCTTTTTGACCAAATAGTTGTTTTCGCTCCATTAAAGAAAGGTATAAATTTTGATAGCTCAGTTAATAAATCTTTCGCTTCTTGTAATCTGATAGGATTCCATTCTCTGAAGTTTGTAAATATAACATTGATACTAGCAACTCCTTCGTGTTCTTTTCTCACAAGTTCACCAAATATCTCAAATGGCGATTTCTCTAAAGGTTTTTCTTTAGTGTGTAAACTTTTAAGATATGAATTTAGCGATTGACGAATAGAAACAAGCCGTTCAAAAAAAAGGTGATTATTTTCTGCACTATAAATTTGTTTAATATATGCAATAGTTTTTGATAAATTATTTACAAGCTCTCGCTTATCTGTTGTACCACTATGATGAAGATTTAAACATATATGGTCTAACCCACATTCAGCCATGCGTTTATAAACTATGCTTAGTGCTGTTTCTTTCTCTGCAACTAATAAAACTGATTTTCCATCAGCTACCAGTTCAGCAATAATATTCACAATAGTTTGACTTTTACCTGTTCCTGGTGGTCCTTGGACAACAAAGCTAGAACCTGCTTTTGCTGCTTCAATTACGACTTGCTGGCTGGAGTCAGCATCAAGAATTTGAAATATTCGCGCAGGTTTCACTTCTAAATCTAAGTCAAATGCGGATAGAGGTTCTTTATAATTAGATTGATAAGTAGATAAATCACCACTAATTGCCTGTAAAATTGGGTGGGCATAAATCAAAGCTTCATTTTCAATGATGTCTCTTACCATTGCAGCCTTGGCATAAGAGAAAAGAGAGAGAAATACATTATCTTTAATTTGCCATGTTTTTTGTTCTGATAAAAGTTGGCGCATTTGGGTAATTAATTCATCATAACTTTTTCCTTGTATAGCGTCTTCATCTGGAAACTCAATTCCAAAAGTTTGCTTTAACTTTTGTGATAGCGTTGGATTTAGTGCAATATCTTCATCTAAAACCGATATTTTATAAACATTTCTTCTATGTTCTTTAATTAAGGTTACAGGTACTAAGATTAGTGGTGATAACAAAGCATCTTCTGGTTTATCCCTATCGTACCAAGTTAAAGTTCCCAGTGCCAAAAACAGGCTGTTTACTC
>DATGXQ010000360.1:0-57187 GCA_035298905.1 Nostocaceae cyanobacterium
AATACCCCCGCAAACTTTGAAGCAGAAGTAAGGTAAATCTCTACTTCATCTTATAATCTAAGCCTTCGTTTTCAGAACAGTTAACAATTTGTTTTTGATTAACTGTTTAGCTTGAAATATTATGTTGGGATTGATTATTTACAACTTGGATAGTAAATAAAGTTATTCCACAACCTAATACGAAAGCCATCAAAGGTTCAGATAGCCGTAGAGTTATTTTCATCATTTTATTTGTGGGGTTGTGTGCATCAATAGGTCTCTAAACTCCATTTCGATACACAGTACAATCCATGTACAATGTAGCAAAAAAATCTGGCTATATATTAAAAATTAAAGTTAAATCTAAAACAAATCCTGGTAAGACATCTTCACCAGAAAGTTGCGGTGGATTATCAACAGAAAATTTGAGAATTTCTATATCTTTTCCTTGTCTATAAATTTCTACTAAAGGTGTTTTTGGATCTATTAACCAAGCTAAACGTACTCCATTTAATTGATATTCCCGCATTTTTTTATGTAATTCTTTTAAAGAGTCAGTTTCTGAACGCAGTTCGATGACAAAATCAGGAGCTATTGGTGGAAAACGTCGCTTTTGTTCTTTAGTTAATGCTTCCCAACGTTCTAGTTTAATCCAAGCTGCATCAGGAGAACGATAAGCACCGCTAGGTAATTTAAACTCTGTGGAAGAAGCAAAGACTTTTCCTAATTTGGTTTGACGATTCCACAAGCCAAGTTCTATGTTGATATCTGAGTTTCTGATACCACTTTCGCCACCAGTGGGAGGCATAATAATTAGTTCTCCTTCACTACTTAATTCTAAGCGCCAAGCTTCATTAGCGATGCAGAGTTGATAAAATTGTTCGTCTGTTAAACCCACACTGGGAGGGACATTGAGAGTGATAGTGTCCATAGCTGTAGTGTGAAAAGAATTATTTTTATTATGAGTGTATGATTCTAATTTTGAAAACTTACTAAAACTTAATAATTCTTTGGTGTCGGTAGCTGAGATTGTCCTAAATAGCAATTTTATCAATAAAACGCTGATTTACTGCTAGTAATACCGCTATGATGGAAAGGAACGAAGCCAGGCGATCGCTCAACTCCTTACTCATTGACTTGGCAAAAAAAAGTAAAAATGGTAACTACGGTTGTTGTTATTAACTTTCTCATTGCTTTGTTACTAACTTATGTAGCTTGGCAAGTTTGGCAACTCAAGCGGACTTTAGCAGCGATAGCTGATAATTTAAGTGCCTATGAACGGGCTACTTATGCAGTATTGCATACAGCCCCGGAAAATATCTATATTGGCCAAAAGGGAATTTATAGCTTGCGCCAAAAACAGCAAAGGCTAGAAGCACAAGTTGAGAAGGTACAAAAAATTATCAGCCTGATGATACTAGGCAGAAACCTGTGGCGACGCTATCTTAACAAGTTGGGTTATAAATCAGGGAAAAGGAGGGGGATAAAGGAGATAGGGAGATAGGGAAGACACGGGGAGGGGTGATACCAATTCAAAATTCAAAATTCAAAATTCAAAATTGGGAAAGTATGATTTTACAAGGTTTTGCTAGTTTACTTATAGTACTTTCTTTTCGTGAATTGGTATGAGGGGAGAATGAAGAAAGGGGAGACAGGGAGAGGGGAGGACAGGTCGTTCGCGTAGCGTCTTTGCAAGGAGAGGGGAGACACGGTGTTCGCGTAGCGTCTCCGTCAGGAGAGGGGAGAGGGGAGAATCTTTTTGTCTTTCTTTCTCCGCGTCACCGCGTCACCGTGTCAGAGCGTCTCTTTTCTTCGCGTCCCCGTGTCCCCGTGTCAGAGCGTCTCCTCTGCCCCCTACCCCCTGCCTGTTTCCATTGTCAGCATAAGTTAACCAGATCACCTCCTTTTGTAGTTGCCAGAGTGAAAAACCCCCTAAAATGGGGTAAGGAGAGAAATTAAAGAGATGTCTAACAACCGTTCTGGAGCATTTATTGGCGGTTTGATGCTAGGAGCAGCGATCGGCGCTTTGGCTGGTTTGCTGGCTGCTCCCCGCACAGGGCGCGAAACTCGTAAACTTTTAAAAAAATCTGCCGATGCTATCCCAGATTTGGCAGAAGATATTTCTACAAGCGTGCAAATCCAGGCAGATCGCCTTTCTGCCAGTGCGTTGAAAAATTGGGATGAGACATTAGACAGACTGCGGGAGGCGATCGCTGTGGGTGTAGATGTCACTCAGCAGCAAAATCAAGCCTTAAGACGGCAAAGCACGGATTTACGCAATACCACAGACAACTCTGATTCTCTAGCCCAAAAGTTAGAACGCTCATAAATAAAATCACCGTGATTGATCCTCTGTTTTGGCTAGGACTGTCTATTCTTTTAGTCGCTGCTAGTTTAACGGCTGTGTTAGTAGCGGCTATACCTGCTTTACAGGAATTAGCACGCGCCGCCCGTAGTGCTGAAAAACTCTTTGATACTCTCTCTCGTGAGTTACCACCCACTCTAGACGCTATTCGCAGCACCAGTTTAGAAATTTCCGGCTTGACTGATGATGTGAGTGAAGGTGTAAAAAATGCTGGCCAAGTAGTTAAGCAAGTTGATCAAGGGATAGATAGCGCTAAAAAGCAAGCTCAAAATGTGCAAATCAACACTCGTAGCGTAATAGTTGGTGTGAAAGCTGCTTGGAAAAGCTTTACACGTCCCAAATCCACCAAGCGACCAAGTGAACGCTTACCGATGAGTGATAAACCACCTCTAACAATTCGAGATAAAAATAATCGCCGCGCTACACCAGAGGTTTATCGCAATAACAATACCTACAGTCAAACTGAGAACTGGGACAGTGAGGATGACGAAGATATAGCTTCAGATTCTAGAATCCCGGAAGATTGGTCTAAGCAGTGAAAAGGTAGGAGGCAGAGAGGCAGGGGGGCAGAGAAGACACGGGGACGCGGGGACACGGGGACGCGGTGACGCGGAGAAAGAAAGACAAAAAGATTCTCCCCTCTCCCCATCTCCCATCTCCCCTCTCCTTGCGGAGACGCTACGCGAACGACCTGTCCTCCCCTCTACCTGTCTCCCCTCTCTTCATTCTCCCCTCACCCCTCTCCCCTCCCCGTGTCTTCCTCATCTTCTTTATCTCTCTCATCTAATAGTTCTTACTTCCCTATTCCCTCTTCTCCCAGATTAGAGTAAAGTAAACAAGTGTAAAGAAGTATCACTTTTCCTTTAATCTTTTAATATCACTTCTACACTTTCCTGTTGATATTTGTATAAAAAGATCCATGCAGCTTTGTTTTTGGCGAAAAATTTTAGTAGCGATCGCGGTATTTTTCTTAGCTGGGTCAACTTGGGTAATCAATACCTCATCCGCCCTAGCCTATGACAATCCCGACTTATTACCCAAATACTTTACTCCAGTAGTAGATTTAGCCAAATCTTTACCAGACCCACAAGAAGAAAAATTAGTTAAAGAAATAGAACAATTTGAAGCTGATACCGGCTGGAAATTGCGAGTATTAACCCAGTACGATCGCACTCCAGGTAGAGCAGTGATCAACTATTGGGGTTTAGATGACAAAAGCATTCTCCTAGTAGCCGATTCTCGTGGCGGTAACATCCTCAGTTTTAGTGTAGGGGATGCCGTTTACGAGCTTTTACCCCGCACCTTTTGGATTGAGTTACAAACCCGCTTCGGTAACTTATACTTTGTTCGGGAACAAGGAGAAGACCAAGCTATTCTCCAGGCTTTAGATTCAGTGAAAGGCTGTTTACTCAAAGGTGGTTGTAACGTTGTCCCCGGACTACCTAGAGAACAATGGATACTCACCTTAATTACCTCAGCTGTGGGTGGAATAATTTGCGGCTTTGCAGCCCAACCCCGTGATGATAAACAAATCATAGCTTGGCAATGGGCATTGATTTTCTCACCTTTATGGGGAATTTTATTCATAGCCTTCGGTATTGGCCCAGTCGTTAGCCGCACCAGTGATTGGCTGCCTTTGGTTCGTAATATCTCCGCTTTTCTGATTGGCGCTTTAGTTGCTTATTTATCACCCGTTTTCAGCCGTCCCTCAGCCCAGTCTTAAATAGGAAGGAGATGGAGATTGGCGAATAGACGCACCAGAGGGGAGATAAAGAGAGGGGAGACAGGGAGAGGGGAGAGGGGAGAATTTCTTTGTATTTCTTTCTCCGCGTCCCCGCCTCCCCGCGTCTCTTTTCAGAGCGTCCCCGCGTCCCCGTGTCCCCGTGTCAGAGCGTCTCCTCTGCCCATCCCCACACCCACAACCTTAAACTGTTAAGCTGAAAGCTGATATATGAGAACTTAAATCACAATGGAATGGCACGTAACTGATGCTCAAAGCTTGGCAATAATTGACAGTGAAATTGGCGATCACGTCTTTTCACCCGCAGAATATGAAATTGTCCGTAGAGTCATCTATGCTACTAGCGACTTTGAATATAAAACTTTGATTCGCTTTTCCGAACATGCTTTACAAGCTGGAGCAGCAGCACTGGCAGCACGGACTACTGTAATAGTAGATGTGCCGATGGTACAAGTAGGTATTGCTTACGATATTCAACATACTTTTGCTAATCCAGTGTATTGCAGTATGGAGGCGCTGACACGTCCACAAAAGGAAAAAACTCGCGCCGCTTGGGGAATTGAAACTTTAGCTAGGCGATATCCAGAGGGAATTTTTGTAGTTGGTCAGGCACAAACGGCACTAACTGCCTTGGTAGATTTAATTGAAGCGGAAGAAATTCGACCTGCTTTGATCATTGCGACTCCAGCAGGATTTATTAATGTAGATAGTGCTAAAGAACGTTTGCAAGAATCCTTAGTCCCGCATATTACTATTGATAGTCGTAAGGGAAATGCAGTTGTAGCAGCTGCAATTGTTAATGGTTTAGTAGATTTGGCTTGGCAAGCTTACGGGCAAGATAGAACTGGGGGAAATTAGGGAAATTAAAAATTAAAAATTAAAAATTAAAAATGGGGGATTGGTGATTAGTGATTGGTGATTGGGTATTGGGTGAATCTTACAGCAGAATTCAGGAGTCAGGAGTCAGGAGTCAGGAGTCAGGAGCGGAGCGTCCAGACGCTCTGCCTCCGGTCAGAAGCGAAAGCCGCTTGGTGTCTGAGTTTCGATTTTCAATTTGTACCTCATATACTTGAAATCTGCTGTATTTCTTTCCCCTCTGCCCCTCTGCTCCCCCTGCCCCCTGCCCCTCTACTCTTCCACCGGACGGGGACGACGACGGCGGCGGGGTCTTTCGTCTCTTTCTTCACGTAAGCGGTAACTAACTTCAATGAAAAAATCTTGTCGTACAAATGGATAGTCGCTGATCCACAGTTCACGACTGGGGATGTAGATATCACTAAACTCTTCAATTCTGCTGAGGTCTGGACTATTAGACATGACGATCATTTCTGCTATTTGACCACGAGCGATCGCTTTGTGGTAGGGGCGGAGTGGTGCGCTATACTCAATAGTAAATCCTGTCTCATCTCCTACTTCTAAGTTAATCCGTTTCTCACGGTTTTCTACAATTACTAATTCACCTTTACTATTAACCGTTTCTTGTTTACCCATTAATCGCTCTGTCAGCCACCAATCTAGTATTCGTCCCCGGAAAAAGCCACTATATTTATACCTGCGGATTTGTGAATTTTTTACAGTAGCTTGAAATATCGGAAACCACAGCCAAAATAAAGCACTAATCACTCCACACAAAAAAACGATCGGTCCGACTTCTAATCTCAGCACAACTTCCACTAAGATAATTGCCCCTACAGCCACCGCAGAAATCAATAGTCGCTGCAACAAATTAGAAAATTTGCCCCAGTAGAATTTGTACTGCGATCCAGTAGCTACAAGCGGGATAATTTGTTCAAATTTTTGGCGAGTAAGTGGAACGAGCATAAGCTTTTAGACCTTTAAGTTGCAAGTTGAGGCAGGGGGGCAGAGGAGCAGAGGGGAGGGTTTACGGGTTTTCTTCACAAATGAAAATAATGTAATTTAAAACTACAACAGCATAATAAATTTAATATTCAAAATTAGGGGGACTGCGGACTGGGAATTGCTGATACCATTTCACCTCAAAATTGATACAAATAGGCAGTAGGAGAACAGGGGCAAGAAGCAGGGGGAAAGAATTAAAAACGCATCATTTGGATCAGGGTTTTCATGAATAGTTATATTTTTATTTTTTGTGTTTAACCTACTAAAGCTTCTTGTAATAACTCCCGGTGCATTAATGCCCTATCAACTAAAGATTGTATTTGGTCAGATGATAATGGTTCACCATTAGCATAATGTTCTAACCAAGTTGTACTAATTAAATTAGCATCTTCTGGTAAATCTTTTAAATCCCATCCAGGCATTTGTAAATCTTCCATTAATCTATTTACTTTTGGGTCATAACTCAAAGCAAAACAACGACAACCCTCACTAGCTGCCATAATCAAACTGTGCAGTCTCATACCAATAGCCATTTCTACACCCCGAAATACGCCTTTTAACAGTTGGGGGTCTTCTAAACACAAAATTTGACTAAAATCCTGTAATTGCGGCTGTATCGCCTCTGCTATGCCTAAATCCTCGCTTTTTTGAAAGGGTAGTAATAAAATAAAAGCCTGAGTTGCTTTCTGCAAATCTACCAAAGCACGGGTTAAGTTTTGTAACCGGACAGGAGTTAAATGGGGATGATTCCGCAACGTGACAGCAATTCTGGGGGCTGGTAAATCCGCTAAACCCGGTACTGGCTTGGATTGTAATGCCCAAACAGGATCAGGTGCAAGCAAACTCTGAATTTTCCAGTCTGATAACAGAGATGCGCTGGCGCGATCGCGTACACTAATCTTAGTACAACCAGCAAAATTTCTCCTCGCTAACCACCGGGTTTGCGGACGTAACAAAGGGCCTATTCCCTGCGCCCAAGCAATGGTTTTTAACCCCTTCATTTGTGCAAGTGCCATCAAGCCGCCATAATAAAAAGGGCTAATACCGCTAGTCGCATCCTGCATTAAACTTCCACCGCCCCATATCAAAGCATCACAGGAATTTAATGCTTTTAGCACTGGTAACAACTTCATCCGGTGATAGCTTTCCACGCCATAACGGCGGCTAGTTTCTACAGGGTTTCCAGATAACACCACAGGCGTGACATCAGATGGTAGCATTTGCAAAAGGGTAGCCAATAAAGCCTCATCACCACCATTACCTTTACCGTAATAACCAGACAATAACGCCCGCATCTTAACCATTTTGGATTTTAGATTTTGGATTTTGGATTTTTAATTGTATGCATGTACTTTCGATTCCCACCTGGATCATTCACATTTCTAGCGTCATTGAGTGGATAGCCGCTATATGGTTAATCTGGACTTACGGCGAACTCACCAAAAACCGCAGCTGGTGGGGTTTATCCTTTGCCATGTTACCAGCTTTAATTAGTGCGATGTGTGCCTGTACCTGGCATTTCTTTGACAACACCAAATCTCTAGAATGGTTAGTCACCCTACAAGCTACCACTACCTTAATTGGTAATTTTACAATGTGGGCGGCAGCAGTGTGGATTTGGCGCACAGCTAAATCTAGCAAAACAGTTGAAGCAGAAGTAGTTAAATCAAAGTCATAATGTCTAAAGATACTCTATTTGCCCTATCTCTATTCCCCTACTTAGGTTTTTTATGGTTTCTTACCCGTAGTCAGCAAGTACCACGCTTGGCATTATACGGATTTTACGGAACTTTGGTATTTGTGGCTATTACTATTCCGGCGGGAATTTACGCTAAAGTTCATTATGGCGAAGCTTTAGCCAATGTAGACTGGTTGCATGGTGGGGCTGAGGTATTTTTAACTCTAGCTAATATTTTGATTGTCTTAGGTTTTCGTCAAGCTGTACAGCAGTTAAAAGCGAAAAATTAAGCCTCATGTCTTAACACCAAGTTAAGTTTTCTTAGCTTGGTGTGTCAAACTCTATTTATTTTATTTAATATTTTTTAAATTTTTGAGTTTAATTTATGTCTAGTTATCCTAAATCAAAAAAAACTCATGCTGAATCTAGAACTAGATATTATATTCGACAAGAAGCTAATAAAAAAGGTTGGAATATCAATCATGTTTCTCGCGGAGGAGATTTTCTAGAAGAAAATGAAATTGAATCTCATTTCCCCAATATTGGCTTGGCTGGAACAAAGCCAGATTTTCTGATATGTTTTAATAATGAACCTTTAATAATAGTAGAAGCTAAAAATGAACCTAACCAAATAGATAGCGCAATCAAGGAAGCAATTGAATATGCTAAAGCCATAAACTCTACACAGAAATATAATATCAAATTGGCTGTAGGTGCTGCTGGACAAGAAGATACAGGTTTTATAGTTGAAGTCAAATATAAAACTAATAATGGTTGGGTCGCTCTTACTTCTTCCCAACAAAAAATTACTACAATTCCTTCTAAAAAAGAAGTTGAATTAGCTATTGCATCTGATGATGGAACAACTAATGTTTCCATTCCTGCTGCTGCTGAGTTTGTAGATGCTGCTATTGAAATCAGTAGAATACTACGTACTGCTAAAGTAGAAGCATCCCTCCGACCTAAAGTTATTGGTGCAATTACCTTAGCCATGTATCAAGGTAGCATTGATATCAGAAAAGATGCCGCTCTTAAATCTATTAATAATTTATCATCTCAAGCTATTAATGATTCCTATGATATTGCTGAAGATAAAAAAAATCAACTAATAGATGCTTTGAATTTATCAGGGGCAGATTTTGATAGACTTGCACCATATATAGGTAGAATTGTATCTATTCTTTTGCGTTTAAATATTCGCTCCGTTCTACAAACAGATGTAGATTTTTTAGGGATGTTTTATGAAGCATTTTTACGCTATGGTTATGACAATAATGCTTTAGGTATTGTTTTTACACCACGTCATATTACTAGGTTTTGTGCTGATTTATTAGAAGTGTCATATAAAGATAAAGTGATAGATATTGCTTGTGGAACAGGAGGTTTTTTGGTTGCAGCTTTTGATAAGATGCTTGAAAGTGCAAAAAGTCAGGCTGCTATTACTCAAGCTAAATCTTCTCTTTATGGCTTTGACACCAACCCCACAGTATGGCTATTGGCTATGCTGAATATGTTTTTTCGTGGTGATGGCAAAAGTAATATAGAATTAGCCTCTTCCTTGGAAGAAGATAATATTAATCCTCTCGAAAAACAGTTTACCAAAGCATTTTTAAATCCGCCTTTTTCTCAAAGAAATGAACCTGAGTATAGGTTTATTGATATGGCTATGGAGTGTTTAGGAGTAGGAGAAATATTAGCATCTGTTGTCTATGCTGGTATATTTGCTGACGATGATCATAAAACCTGGAGAAAGGAATTTTTACGTAAGCATTCATTATTAGGAATAATTAGTCTTCCTGAAGATTTATTTTATCCTACTTCTGCTCCCACAAGTATTATTATAGCTTGCGCTCATATTCCTCAACCTAATAATCAAAAGATTATGATGGCTAGAGTTTGGAATGACGGTTTTGAAAAATTGAAGAATAGGAGAGTAGAAAGAGATGGTTCTCAATTACCTTTAGTAAAAGAAGCATTCGAGCAAATCAAGAATAATCAAACAGTAAATAATAAAATTGTCACAACAATTTTAGGTTCAAATATTAAAAATGGTGTTGAATGGAGTCCCCAGCAGTGGCTTCCACAGCCAGAAATAACGGAAACAGAAATTATCAATTATCAGCAAAATGTCATAAAATCTATTTTTCAAGCAGTATCTTATTTTCCTGACTTAAGTGCAGAAGTTTTAGAAAATTTTTGTGAGTGTTGGCAAAATTTACCAGAATTACCATTTGACACAAAAGAGTCTGTAAGTTTCTTTTTTGATGTAAGTTCTGGAAAATCTACAGGTGAAAGAAACTATAATGAAGGTACAATTCCCTATATTTCTAGTAGTGAAGATTGCAATAGTATTATTAGATTAGTAGAGAAAAATGATGAAGAGTGTTTTTTTGATGGGGGTATTACTGTAACTGCATTTGGTCATGCTGCTGTTCAGACTTGGCAATTTTTAGCAAGAGGAAATGGAGGAAGTGCAGTTAGAGTGTTAATTCCTAAGTTCAATATGAGTTTGCAAGAATTAGTTTGGTTTGCAGCCCAGATTAATATCCAAAAATGGCGATTTTTTTATGCTCGGATGGCTATTAAGTCTAGACTTCAAGATTTAATAGTGAGTAGTCCTAAATCAAAAATTTCTAGTAGGAATAGAACTATTGCTGAGGATGTTAAAGAGTTTAGTCGGATTTTCAATCAATTCAGTTCTATTGATGAAAATTTATGATATTAAATATAGATAATGAATTAGAAAATCAAAAATTCTATTAATATTGGTAGTAACTATCAATTCAAATTTGAAGATTGAGGAATCATTAAAATGGATGTCATACCAGCTATAGATTTCTTAGAAGGTCGTTGTGTGCGACTGTACCAGGGAGACTACGAAAAATCTCAAGTTTTTAATGAAAATCCGGTAGAAGTCGCTAAACTGTGGGTAGACCAAGGTGCAACCAGATTACATTTAGTTGATTTGGATGGCGCAAAAGCTGGTAAGATTGTCAACCTAGCCGCCATTGAAGCCATTACTAATGCTGTTGATGTAAAAATAGAAGTTGGGGGAGGATTGCGCGATCGCGCCAGTGTGCAACAATTATTTAATTTGGGTGTACAATGGGCCATACTGGGAACTGTAGCCGTAGAACAACCCCAGCTAGTCCAAGAACTCTGTCAAGAATTTCCCCAGCAAATTATAGTCGGTATTGATGCCCGTAACGGTTTAGTAGCCACTCGCGGTTGGTTGGAAACCTCCCAAGTTTTAGCCACCCAACTAGCCACCCAAATGCAAGAACTAGGCGCAGCAGCTATCATCTACACAGATATTAACCGAGATGGAACACTACAAGGTCCCAACATCGACGCATTAAGAGAACTCGCTAACGCCATTTCTATTCCCGTCATTGCTTCCGGTGGTGTCAGTTCAGTTACCGATTTGTTAAGTTTATTAACATTAGAAGCCCAAGGGGTAATAGGCGCAATTGTTGGTAAAGCCTTGTATACTGGAGATATTAACCTAAAAGAAGCTCTAAGAGCCGTTGGGCCAGGACGTATACAAGATATACCCCCTAATTTGGGTTTTTCAACCTTCGCTTAATCATTATTTTGGTTCCAACAATCATATTTTCCTCTAACCGACTCCAAGCCGGTTATTTTTTTCACTTTTCCGAATTTTCCTTTCCCCAACTTGGATTAATAGATATAAAAAATATTCCCCTCTCACTCCAAAACTATATACAGCAGGGAACAGGGAACAGGGAACAGGGAACAGGGAACAGGGTTGAAAGTCTTTTAGCATAAGGTTTTGTTCCTAAAATTTGTACCTCATTTATCTGAAATCTGCTGTATTTACGTATTAACCCTGAAAAACTATCTTTTAATTATACTATCTAATTACAAAAAATGGGTTTTCTCTATACATAGAGGCGCAAGCATCACACCGCCTCTATTTTTCTATATTAGATATCTCCGAAAATCAAACATTCATTATCTGAAACCCTTGTATGAACGTCAAGGAACGTCTCTACATTTTTTACCTCCAGATGTCTATTATTTATCTGCGTCCATCTGCGTTTAATATCTTGTTTGCATTTGATTAAAAAAATATGTAGAGATACACTTTTTGGCATCTCTACATAATTCTTAGCACTTATTATTTAGCCTTCACCTGACCTTTAGCTTGTTCCAAAGCAATTTCTTTAATAGCTTGGTAGGAACTTAAATTAGCAGTTCCCTCAATAGCTTTCACAGCTAAATCTTGGACTTGTTTCAATGCAGAATCTAGTTGTTTAGATAGATTTTCAATTCGTGATTGTTGACTGGTAATTGTTTGTTCTAAAGATTGGATTCTCTGTTCATAGAAGCGTCTTTGACCTTCCACTTCTTTAGCATACAAGTCTGATTTAACTTTAGCTTGGTAAGTCGCAATTCCTTTACCTTCTTCTGTTGCTTTCTTAATAGCTGTTTCCTTCTCTTTCGGGAATGCTTCTACTTTGGCTTTTAATTCTTCAAATTCTTTTTCTTTGTCAGCAATAGCTTTTTCTTTTTCAGCCCATTCTTTCTCTGTGGTTTGTTGTAATTCTTCCAGTTCCTTATTTAAAGCTTTTTGCTGTTGTTCATATTCATCATTATTCAATTTACGCTGCAATTCCAAATTATATTTATATTCTGCTGTATCCCGTTGACGTGTTTTATTCAATTCATCATTTCTATCTTTAATTGTCCGTTGATTTTCTTCTTGTTCTTTTGTCCAAGCATTCCTTAATTCTTGGATTTCTTGAGACAATACTTCATAGCGTTGGTTGTATTCTTCCTGATAGGCTTTTTCGTTATCTTCGTAAGACTGAATCAGGGTATCTAAAATATCTTCAGAAATTTCTAAATTGTGCAATTCTGCTAACTGCTCAATTTCTTTTTCTACAGATTGGCGAATTTCTGCCAATTTAGAAGCTTTTGTAGTTAATTGTTCTGATAATTCGTTAGCAGCACTACCAAAGCCTAGCTGAATTTTAGCTAAACTTTCAATGGTATTATTCATTTTTTGTTGAATGGTAGCTTGCTGATTCATGGCTGTTTTAGGTTCTACTTTAGGTTCTGCTTTGGGTTCTATTTTTGGTTCTGCTTTGGGTTTTTCTTTAGGTGCAGACTGGTTCTCTTTTAATGCTTGTTCTAGTTGAGATTTGAGAGTTGCTTGTTCCTTGGCTAACTCCTCATAGGCTTGGAGAATTTCAGCTTTAGTATTTTTTTCGTTAGGTTTTTTAGGTGGCATAAGTTATCTCCGAACAATTCAAAATTCCCACTGCAAATAATTTATTTGGTTTTATTTTGTAGGATTGCTATTAGTATTAAAAGCTCTCAGTGCCAAATCTTGAGCTTGTTTGAGGACTGTTTGCAGTTGGGTAGAAATGGCTTCAATTTGTTCTGTTTGTTTTTGAATTGTTTCTTCTAGAGATTTAATTCTTAATTCGTAACTTTGTTTACTGCCTTCCCATTCTTTCTCAAATAAATCAGCTTCAACTTTAGCCTTTTGACTGGTTTCTTTAATGGCTTCTTCTCTAGCTTTCTTCACTGCTTCTTCTAGTTCTGTGGGGAAAGCTGCGGCTTTTTGTTGATATTCTGTTAATTGGGGTTGTTTTTCTTGTAATGCTTTTTCTCTTTCTGCCCAATTCTTATCTTTTGCTTCACCCGTTTCTTGGAGTTCTCTTTCTAATTTCCGTTTTCTAGCTTCATAAGCATCAGCATTCAGCTTACGAGTAGTTTCTAATTTATATTGATATTCTTCTTCTTCTTGTTGACGTTCCTTAGCTAATAACTCGTTGTAAGCTGCCACTTTTTCCTCAAACTCAGCTTGTTCTTTCTGCCATTCTTTGCGTTTCGTAGCTGCTTCTTTTTCTAATGCTTCTCGTTTATTAGCGGTTTCTTGCTCAAGAACTTTCAGTTTTTCTTGATGTTCTTGGGTTAAAATATCCAGAGCATCGGCAACAACTCTAATTTGTTGTAATTCCTGTAAACGCTGAGTTTCAACTTCAATAGCCCGATTTAGCTCATCTAATTTATCGTTCTCTTTAGCCAATTTCTCTGATAGGGAAGTGACAATACTGCCAAATTCTAATTGTAAATCAGCTAAACCTTTAACAATACTATCAACTGTGTAGGCAGAAGCGATAGTCAATATTTCTTGATTTTTGACTTTTTCTGCTTCCTCTTGTTTGGTGGCAATTTTGGAGTCTAATTTCTTTCTTTCTGCTCTAATTTGTTGAAATGCTTGTACCAGTTGTTGTTTACTATCTTTAATTGCACCTGCTGTCATGTTTTCACTCCCTTACATTGGCAATAATTAATTGAGTAGTCAGACTTACCAAGGCTTACCCCATGCAGACATCAGGGTAGCCTTTATTTAAGCATTTTTAGTGCCGTAGAAATACTGAAAAGAAGGGATATCTGCACACCCCATAGCTAAGATTTGTTGAGTTCAAGCTTTCTTAGCTAATTTATAGTACATCTGTATTAGAATAGTATACTCAACCTACCATTTAATGTCAAGACAGAATGAAAGCTAAATTATTTACAGATAGTTAAGGAAAAATACAATGTTCTGAAAACTACTTGCCAGTAAGCAGCAAATGTGATTTATAATTATAGTGAATATGTTATTTAGGCTACACTTTTTTTTAGCCAAAAAAATATATTCATTTGACCAAATAGCTATCAGCTATCAGCTATCAGCTATCAGCTTTTAAAAAAAGTGGAAAGGTTTAATATTCCTGATTTAGTTTGCTGACTGCTAAATGCTAACAGCTGACCGCTTTGTTGAATCACTGTGGATAAACATCAGGTTAGATAGTTAACCGATACAGGCGCAGTCCCGCTACTTTTTGTCACCAATGTACACAAGTGAATTAACTAAATATTCTGCCAGGGCGGATATCGGACAAGCCAGCCGCATTCTAGTAGTGGAAGATGAAGAACTCATCCGCGAGATGCTAGTTGTGGCATTGGAAGAGGAAGGATATGAGGTAATTACTGCGGCTGATGGGCGATCGGCTTTAGAGCATTGCAAAAACAATGAACCAAACATTGGGGAGTCGCCCTTTGACTTAGTCATCTTAGACTTAATGCTACCGCAAATCAATGGTCTAGATATCTGCCGCTTACTACGCCATCAAGGAAACTCAGTGCCTATTTTGATGTTGAGTGCCAAAGGTAGCGAAACTGACCGAGTGCTAGGTTTAGAAGTGGGAGCAGATGACTATCTGACTAAACCATTCAGTATGCGAGAATTGGTAGCCAGGTGTCGCGCGTTACTGCGTCGCCAACGACTGAGTACTTTGCCCCAACTGCCAGTATTAAAATATAAGGATGTGACCTTAAACCCCCAAGAGTGTCGGGTGTTAGTACGTGGACAGGAGGTAAGCTTATCACCAAAAGAGTTTCGTTTATTGGAACTGTTTATGAGCTATGCTCGTCGGGTATGGTCGAGGGAGCAGTTATTAGACCAAGTTTGGGGTCCCGACTTTGTAGGTGATAGCAAAACTGTGGATGTTCACATCCGTTGGTTGAGAGAAAAATTGGAGCAAGACCCCAGCCATCCAGAATATATTGTGACTGTGAGAGGTTTTGGCTATAGATTTGGATAAGTAGCTGAGATAGTTGTTAGTTTTTAGTAATCACTCAGCAACTAACGACTCAAATGCACTTATTGGTGGGATTCATTCTAGGTTTAGCGGTCGGTATTGGGTTTTGGGTTTGGCAACAGGTTCAATTTAACCGCTACCTGGGGCGATTATTCCAAAAGCTAACATCCCATTCTGATTTGGTCGGGCCGCTGCTTACACCCCGTTTACGCCGGGAACTCTCCACTGTCAAGCGACAGTGGCACAGCTTACAGCAGTCTTTAGAAACTTATCAAAACTTGCTGGATTTTGCGCCCATAGGATATTTGCAGGTAGATGAAGAAAATCAACTCCTGTTGTGTAATCAGCAAGCGCAGGAAATGTTGTATTTACAAAGGTGGCAACCTGGTCAGGTACGTTTGTTGCTAGAATTAGTCAGGTCTTATGAGCTAGATCAGTTAATTGAGCAAACTCGTGATTGGCAAAAACCCCAAGTACGAGAGTGGGTTTTTCACCCTTCTTGTGAAAATGCCTCCGCAATGAGAGAAATGAAACCTTTAGCGCTCAAAGCCTCTAGCTTGCCTTTACCGCAAGGACAAGTAGGAGTTTTCTTAGAAAATCGCCAACCATTGCTAGATATTAATCAACAACGCGATCGCTCTTTTTCTGATTTAGCTCATGAACTGAGAACGCCTTTAACTTCCATTCGGTTGGTAGTGGAAACACTGCAAAACCGCTTAGATCCACCCTTAAATCGCTGGGTAAATAGGTTAATGCAAGAAGTTGACCGCCTGATTAACTTAGTACAAAGTTGGTTAGAATTAACCCAGATGGAAACAAACCCAACCATGCAGCTAAATTGGGAAGTGGTGGAAGTGCGATCGCTCATCGCCTCAGTCTGGGAAACCCTAGAACCCCTGGCCCAACGGCAAGGTCTCAACATCGTCTATTCTGGCCCAGAAAGCATTTGTATTAAAGCAGATAAATCCAGAATTTACCAAGTATTTGTCAATTTGCTCGATAACAGCATAAAATACAGTCCGCCGCAAACAACAATTTATGTTGACTTGCAAGTCTTACCACATAAAGATACCAATGCAGAAACTTTGCTGCCACAATATTTAGAAATAAATATCATTGATTCGGGTGTAGGGTTTGCAGCTGCCGACTTACCCCATGTATTTGAGCGATTTTATCGGGGGGATAAAGCCCGGTATCGATCGCCTGCTACTGAAGGTAATTCTACAACAGCAATCGCAGGTAGTGGTTTAGGATTGGCGATCGTGCGGCAGATTATTCTAGCCCACGGTGGAGCAATTAAAGCCATGAATCACCCAGAAATTGGCGGGGCTTGGATGCAACTCCAACTTCCTCAAGTCATGGCAAACTTGCCTAGCCAAGATTATAGTTAAAAAATATCTTCACGTTTGAGAATACAAGTGTGAAAGCAGTCCTTTATAATCCCAACCCTGAAAGACCACAGATAGCACGCGCAATTAGGCGCTTAGAGCAAGATGTATTACGCATGGGAGCTTTGGTAGAACAATCATTCCGTCTTAGCCACCAAGCGATGTTTGCTCGCAATTTAACAGCTGCTGAAGAACTGCCCCGATTAGATAAAAAAATCGATCGCTTTTATAAACAAATAGAATCAGACTGTACGGCAATCATGACACTGCAAGCACCCACAGCTCAGGATTTGCGCTGTTTGAGTGCATTTATGCAGTTAGTACGAGACTTAGAGCGCATTGGGGATTATGCTAAGGATTTGGCTGAAATTGCCATCAAGGTTTTTCCTTATCCGTCTCATGAGTCTTTACCAGAGATTGCCCTCATGTCTCATCATGCCCAAGCCATGTTAGCAACCAGTTTAGTAGCATTAGCCGACTTAGATGCAGCTAGCGGCTTGGGTGTTAAAAAGTTAGATGATACCGTAGATAGTGCCTATGAGCGCCTCTATCAAACTCTAGCCCACCAACGAGATATTCCAGGGGTAGTTGAGCCAATTCTACTCTTAGCACTAGCTATTCGCTGTTTAGAGCGGATGGCTGACCATGCTACAAATATCGGTCAACGAGTGGCATACATTGTCACCGGTCAACGCCATTAATATTTTGAACTTCAGACTAGGGAGAAACCAGGAGAGAAAATAATTTATCTATTCAATACTCCTCAAGACCTCCCTATCTTTTTACTCATATTGATCCAAACTTAGTTAATAATTATACTAAAATTTCTGAATAAACTTTCTGACGAATATGAATTGATGTAGTAGATTTCGGGTGAATCTACCACCGTCAAGGTACTTATGCCACTAAAAAAATATGTTCAAAATAACACATAAGCTAAACAAATTAGTTAACTAACATACATTTCACTAAAAGCTTACCTATTCTTAAACTTCCACGATTAAAGTATCCGAAGATAGATTAAAAACACCTATCTATTTCCCACCTTTCATCAAGCTACCATCAATTACAAGCAGTCTAATTGCCCTAAATACTAGGGAAAAACTTAGCCAAATATACAACTTTGGAGGAATAGCAAAAGCCATCAAATTCTTTCCTGCTTATCTTGCTATCTATCACAAATTGCTAATTATTCTCTAACTAGAGATTAAAGCGGCAAAATTACTATAGCAGTCCTCCATAATATGCGAGAAAAACTCAATGTTCCAGTCCTCATGGACAAACTTGATCAATAATCTCATGCTAAATCCGGGTTGAAAAACCGCTTGATCTAGGGCGATTGGAAATCGCGTCTACACAAGCTAAGTCCGCCTACGCGGACTAATGAAAAAAGAGGGGTAACAAAACAGGATTTGGTATCACACGTCAGATAGCAGAGCTATATACTCCACTTGTCTTAGTTCAACTAACTAAGCAAATAAATTTTACCTCAATCAGTAACCCAGCTTGTATTTAACAATTCTGGCTAAGTAAGCATTGTTCAAGTTTTTTATAAATACTTTTATTGCACCAATTTCATAGTCCTCAAACAATTCTCTACAGAAATATTGACTCTGAAAGAATTGTCAGGACATCTATGCCAAGAAATTCTCAAACCTTCTAAGTGCGTAATGACATATTCTACAATTAGCCCTCTACCATCAATTACTAGCAGACAGCTACCCCAACGTTTATTTACTCGTCGTGATGTCATTCCATCTAGAAATGATGTCCTATGGCGGATCGAACGGGGGGCAGTACGTACTTTAACCTGGAGCGAAGATGGAACTTTCATCACACTCGGTTATTGGGGTGTAGGAGATTTGATTGGTTATCCTTTGTCTAAAATCAAACCTTATCAAATTGAATGCTTAACCAGTGTAGAGGTGAGTATTGTACCTCCTGATCTTTGGCATGAATATGTTGATGCCTTATTAAATCACATCCAACAATCTGAAGAACTGTTGAGCATAGTACACCGCAAACCAATTTCACTAAGATTGTGGCAATTTTTAATTTGGTTAAGTGAAAAATTTGGTCGGGATTTAGAACAGGGGAGATTAATTGAGTTAAATATTACTCATCAAGAAATGGCTGAAGTGCTAAATACAACGCGAGTAACAGTGACTCGTTTACTACAACAATTTGAAGAAGAAGGCGCACTATTACGTCATAAACGTAGTATTATCTTACGTGTGACCGGCGATAAGTTAAGCAAAACTTAGCATGACGATGTTAAGTTTTGACTTGCGTTAAATAAATAATGTATAATCAGCGCAGAAAATTTATGCGTAAATCCCCATATAATAGCGGGATTTTATCATGACTCTGTTCGTTAGGTGTGAGTGAGACTAAAGCAAATGAAAAAAATACTCTGGAATGTTCTTAAGGTCAGTCCAGTTGTTGCAGCCACCGTTCTTGCTGCTAATAGTGCTTGGGCAGGAGAGGCTAATCAGCAGGCAACAAGCGTTGCTGAATTAAGCAAAGAGTACGGCAAAATAAGCCAAGTAACATCTGTTTCCCAATTCTCTGATGTGCAGCCCACAGATTGGGCCTTCCAAGCTTTACAGTCATTGGTGGAACGTTACGGTTGTATCGCAGGTTATCCCAATGGCACATTCCGGGGTAATCGTGCTTTGACCCGTTATGAATTTGCTGCTGGTTTGAATGCTTGTTTAGACCGAGTGAATGAGTTGATTGCCACAGCTGGAGGTGGAGTCAGCAAAGAAGAGTTAGCCACTCTGACCAGATTACAAGAAGAATTTGCTGCGGAATTGGCTACCTTGCGCGGTCGCGTAGATGCGCTAGAAGCTCGGACTGCTGAATTAGAAGCTAATCAATTCTCTACCACCACCAAACTTCAAGGTGAGGCAATTTTCAACGTATCTCAAGCGTTTGGTGATAAAACCGCTACAGGTGGTAACTTAGAGTCTAACACTGTTTTCTCAGACCGGGTACGCTTGAGCTTAAACAGCAGTTTCTTTGGCACAGACCGATTACAAACTCGGTTAAACGCTGGAAACATTGCCAGCTATCGTAATGTGACCGGCACCAATATGACCCGTTTGGGTTACGACGGTGATACCAGCAACAGCGTTGCGATCGATAAACTGAACTACGCCTTCAACTTTGGTGAAAACCTCCGCGTCAAGATTGATGCTACTGGTGCAGAGTTGAACGAAAACGTTCCTAATTTCAACTCTGACTTTGCCAGCAGTGGTACGGGTGCTTTGACCCGCTATGGTCGCTTCAGCCCCATCTATCGCCAAGCTGGTGACGGTGCTGGTATTACTGTTAGCACAAGTGGTAACGCACCTTTTAGCATTGCCGCAGGTTACTATGCAACAGGTCGGAATACATCTGCTAGTCCTTTGGCAGAAGCTGGTTTATTCGATGGTAATAACACTTACTTTGGTCAGATAGGTTTCAAACCAAGCCAAGCTATTAACATTGGTTTTGCTTACGCTCGTTCTTATTACACTAATCCCACTAATACCAGTGGTCTGTTCTACGGTACAGGAAGTGATTTTGCTAATAACCCCTTTTCTGGCGGTAAAATTGAGGCTAATCACTATGGTTTACAACTAGGCTTCCAACCCAGTACCAAACTAACCATTGGCGGTTGGGCTGGTTATACAGAAGCCAATCAACCAGGTACTAGCAATGATGCAGAAGCTTGGTACTGGGCTGCTAACTTGGCGGTGAAAGACTTTGGTGCAGAAGGAAACACATTAGGTTTGATATTTGGTCAACCACCTAAACTAACCAGTAATGACATTGCCAACAGAAAAGATTCCAACACTTCTTATCACTTAGAGGGTCTGTACAAGATGAGACTGGGTGACAATATTCTAGTAACTCCTGGTCTGTTGGTAATCTTCAACCCAGAACATAACGATAACAACGAGACTATTTACGTAGGAACTTTGCGTACAACCTTTACATTCTAGAATTGGTGATGAGTTAAGTTCACTACTAATTGAATAAGCTTTAGCCCGCCTGAGTGCGGGCTTTTGCTTGGGTGAGGTTCAGCTAAAGATGGAGAAGATTTTGCGCTGAGAAAAGTGGTCAAAATGGCTAAAGGTCGTCTCCTTGATCATCTTGTTCTTGATTGTCTTGCTTTGGCGCTAAATTACTAGGGGGTCTGTCGTTACTCCAAGCCCACCAGACAAAACCACAATGACAGTGATAAAATTCTTGCCATTTGCGACGGTGTTCGGGTGTGAGTACAGGCGATCGCCGATTAAGCCAAACTTGTACAGCTTCTAGACTACTGGCACGGCAGCGAGGACAGCAAAATTCATAAGCGTGAACTGCCTGATTTGTCCATTCAGGTGGGATGGGAGCAAAAGCGTCCATTAAATTATTTTGAGGTGTAGTCTGAGTTATCTAAAATACATAATAATGGCTAATCATAGGAAATTATGGAGCCGAGTGTTGAAATTCGCCGCTTACTAGATGTTATGCCCGCTTCTGGGCGAATGATGACCAAAATTGTCAGCAAACCAGAACAAAAAAAGGTGATAGAAGCCTCTTTTCCTTTACCTTGGAGCCAAGAAAGACCAATTTATATCAACTTTGACCTGTGGCAGCGTTTAACCAAACCACAACGGGATCTAATGTTGTTACAGGTGGTTAGTTGGGTAACTGGGGTGAGGTGGGTACAACCAAATATTTATCAAGGTGTGGTGTTGCTGGGAATTTTGGGGGGACTGGTAGAAGCGGCACAATCGGATGTCGTAGGTGTGGCTATTGGTGTAGGATTAAGTGCGATCGCTCTGGTGCGGATTTGGCGGCTAAATAAATCTCAACAAGCAGAATTAAACGCTGATACAGCAGCTATTAAAGTGGCTCAACGGCGCGGTTATTCCGAAGCAGAAGCAGCAAAACATTTATTAACAGCCATTGAGGCAGTTTCTAAAATTGAAGGTCGTTCTGGTTTGGATTTTACAGAATTAATTCGTACTCAGAACTTAAGAGCGATCGCTGGTTTATCATCTGTAGGTATACCCCAAAACTACAATTATGAAACTTAAAATTTTGAATTTTGAATTTTGAATTTTGAATTTTGAATTGGAGCAGAGCGACTTGACATTAGCATTAGGGATGATTGAAGTTTACGGTATTCCTGCCGCCATAGAAGCAGCAGACGCAATGTGTAAAGCTGCTCGTGTTACTTTGGTAGGTTATGAAAATACAGATTTGGGAAGAATTACTGTATTAATTCGTGGTGAAGTAGGGGAAGTAAATATGGCTGTAAATGGGGGATTAAATGCCGTATTCAGAGTTAATGGTGGGGAAATTCTCTCCCATCATATTATTCCCCGTCCCCATGAAAATTTAGAATATGTTTTACCAATTTATCACAGTGGGAATATAGCTAACTTTAATCTTGACATTCGCTTTCCTCCACCTCTTTCAGCTTAAAAAATGACGATGAAAAACTTAATTACCCGAATGCAGACGGTACAGTCGCCAATTATTCCTGTAGTGGGAGAATTAATTAAAAATTCTCCGGGAACTATTTCCCTGGGACAAGGTGTGGTGCATTATAGCCCACCACCAGAAGCCATAGAGATGTTACCAAAGTTTTTAGCAGAATCCACAAATCATCTCTACAAAGCAGTGGTTGGAATCCCACCATTATTAACAGTATTAGCAGCCAAATTATCAGCATTTAATGGCATCGAAATTAATGAGGGTAACTGTATTGTTGTGACGGCAGGTAGCAATATGGGATTTATGAATGCTATTTTAGCAATTACTCATCCTGGCGAGGAAATTATTTTAAATACTCCTTATTATTTTAATCATGAAATGGCTATTACTATGGCGGGTTGTCGTCCAGTGTTAGTGCCAACAGATGAAAACTATCAGTTAATTCCCCAAGCTATATCTGCTGCTATTACTGCTAAAACTCGCGCTGTAGTGACGATTTCTCCTAATAATCCTACAGGAGTAATTTATGCTCAAGAGGCATTACAGGAAGTTAATAAAATTTGTCAGGAAAGGGGAATTTATCACATTAGTGATGAGGCTTACGAATATTTTACTTATGATGGAGTGAAGCATATTTCCCCTGGTGCATTTCCTGGTAGTAGTGAACATACAATTTCCCTATATAGTCTATCTAAAGCTTATGGTTTTGCTAGTTGGCGGATCGGCTATATGGTGATTCCTCAACACCTGCTAGAAGCTGTGAGAAAAGTGCAAGATACCATCTTGATTTGTCCCCCTGTAATTTCTCAATATGCGGCTTTAGGGGCATTACAAGCAAAAGAGGACTATTTGCGAGATAATATAGGAGCGATCGCACAAGTTCGGCAAATAGTACTAAACTACCTGAATCAGTTACAAGGATTATGTACTATTACTCCTGCTAATGGTGCATTTTATTTCTTCTTAAAAGTCCATACCCAAATTGATGCTTTTGAATTAGTGAAAAAATTAATTCAAGAACATCAAGTTGCTGTGATTCCTGGGACGACTTTTGGTCTAGAACACAGTTGCTATTTGCGTGTTGCTTACGGTGCATTACAGCAACAGACAGCAAAAGTAGGAATTGAAAGATTAGTAAAGGGTTTACAAGCGATAATTAAAAATTAAAAATTAAAAATTAATGCAGCAGATTTCAGGTAAATGAGGTGCTTCAATTTTGGATTTGGGATTGTGGATTTTAGATTGTTTAAGTCAAAATATAGTATCTAAAATGCTTCTGACTCATAATTCTATTCAATCTAAAATCTAAAATCTAAAATCTAAAATTTTTCTGTTCCCTGTTCCCTGTTCCCTGTTCCCTGTTCCCTGGTGTAATTAAAAATTCAGGACATGAGCAAATGGCCATAATTCACAAATTTATCGAAATATCAACTCAAGCAGGAATTAATATTCATAATATTACTCCACAAATTCAAGAATTGATTGATGCAACAGGAATTAAAAACGGTCAAGTTATAGTTTTTTCTCGTCATACTACCACTGCCTTAGCCATCAACGAAAATGAAGTGAGATTATTAGAAGATATTAAAGTCTTCTTACAAAAATTAGCCCCAGCAACCGACAAATATTTACACAACGACCTGCATTTACGGGATGTACCCAAAGATGAACCGATTAATGCCCATTCTCATTTAATGGCTATGATGCTAAACACAAATGAAGTCATCCCCATTGTCGAAGGTAAATTAGGATTAGGAACATGGCAATCTATATTATTCTTTGAACTAGATGGACCCAGAACAAGAACAGTGCTGTTACAGATTTCTGGTGAATAGATTAAAAAGAATTGTCAGTTATCATTTGACAACTGACAACTGACAACTGACATCTAACAACGGACAAATTAATACACACTAAATTCTATAAAAGCAGGTAATCCAGGAAAGATCATGTACCGATCAACTGCTGATAGAACTCTGTTGTTAGCACGACGAGAATTTAGACAACGGTAGACTAATTGGGCAACATCAGCACGATTGATACTGCCAACAACATGCGCGTCTTCAGTTAACATACCCTTACCTGTTGCTGGTTCTGACTTTAAACCACCAGGACGAATAATTGTGTAAGTCAGTCCGCTATTAATCAGGTATTTTTCTGCTTTTTCTTTCTCAATTAAAACTGGTTTTAGTGTTTCTAAAGCCTGGGGAGGCATAGCAATAACACTATTCCCAGCACCAATGGAAGAAACGAAAATAAACTTTTTTACACCAGCCTTGACAGCAGCATCAATCAGATTTTTATTGCCGAGATAATCAGGTTTTACTTCATCTGTAGGTGAACCACCAATGGTACTGATTACAGCGTGAATAGGTTCATTTCCTAGTATTGCCCGTTCGACATCGTTGGTATTCAAAGCATCTCCCAGAACCACATTCACGCCTCTTGCTTTTAGTTCCGCAGCAGCAGCTTCTGTTCTCAAGAGTGCTTTGACTTTTAGCTGTTGTGCTGTGAGATAATTGGCGATTTCTCTACCAACACCGCGACTTGCCCCAGCGAGGAAAATGTAAGATGTATTGGTCATAGATATTTTCTGAGATAGATGCAGTGAGGACACAGATTATTAATATATCTTGGTTAGTTTCACCTCAGAAAACAGCCAATGGAAAGATGACTGTTACTAATGATACTGTATTGCAGGTGGAAAGTTCAACAATCGGCACTCAACAACTATGATTAATTTACTCCATAGCAGTCCTGTTGGATTTGTCAACTTACTTTTGGCAGCAATGGAACTCTTAACAGGCAACAGGGAACAAAATTTGCTTATGAATCATTTAGGAGTGCTATGTCTTAGCCCAAACTTAAAATCAGCAGATTTTGATCTGTGATTTCTGTAAATATCAGATCAATGACCCATAAGTCAACACCATCAGGTTATAGTTACCCGGAATTGTCATCGTAGCATTACCAAAAGAACGCAAGGTACAGGAAAATCGTACACTTCCTAGATTGCCAGAACTGTTTCTAGAGGAACAGTATCTTGCTGTCCCTCTTGATTAAAATTAGGGGTAATCATCTCAATATGCTCGAATGTCTGAAGACGATAAAGGTGTAACTTTACCACCATTACAAGCTGATATTTGAGTTTCCGTGAATCTGATAAAATTACTGAATTTTTTAATTGCAGTTAAATTCATAAAATTAAGTAATTTCACTGGTATAATATAGTGTTAGGTATGCAATCGTGTGGCCTGATCATGCAGATGGATTGGATTAGCTTACTAAAAGCTCAACAAGCGGATTTTCTTCAACGAGTGAAAAAACCCAAGACGGCTGATCTGTCTCTACTGGAAGGTAAAGTCAAAGGTTGCCACAGTGAAATCATGACGTTTTGGGGTGAGACTTTGAGGAATATCCTAGATTTTTCTCACCAACAAGCGGAAATTCTCGCCAAAAATCCCCCACCAATACCGCCAGAATATCCAGAATCCCCAGATTGGGTAATTCCTTTTCCTCAATATTTTCAGCAACAAGCAGAAGATTATCTTGTCCGAGAGCAAATTGTTGACTTGGTAATTACGGAACGTTTGGGGAAACTGGTCAAAAAAGTGCCACAAGACACTTTACAGAGTATGGTGTTGGATGATGAAGGCAATTTGCGTGGTGAAAGTAAGTTTACGTACTTGCTGACTAATAACCCGAAGGTGAGTGTACAAGTTCGGGTAGCAGATGGAGAAAGTTTTAACGGGATTAAAAAAGACAAAATCAGGTGGTCTGTCAGTCAAGAAGACTTAAAAAATCATCAAGTAATTATTTTTCTTTGTTTATTTTATCCGATTACCAGTAGGTTAGGCTATGAAAAGCAAGCTGTGATCGCTGGTTTTTTACCTGCAAATCAATTAGAGTTGTCTGAACCAAAACTTTACATTACTCCTAGTAGTTTATTGTATGCAGGAGGCTTAAATTGGTACTTAGAACTTTTGCGCGATCGCTCAGAACAAAAGCTTACTCAGGATGAAAGGATAGTGGTGGAGTCGATTCAGACTTTACCATCAGACCATCCACAAAAGGGTATTATCGGCGATTGGGAATGCTGGCAGACTTTGAGAGGACATACCAGAGGAATTAATTGTTTAGCTTTCTCTTCTCAAGTATTAATTGCTAGTGGTTCTGGACATCAGCACAGTCAAAATATACCCATCTTAGCCAGTGGTAGTCGGGGTGAGACAAAATTATGGGATTTAACTAAGGGTGAATTGATTAACACACTATCAGAGCATCCTTGGGTCATGTCTGGATTGGTAGATGAGATTAATTCTCTAGCTTTTAGTGCTGATGGACAAACTTTAGTCAGTGCTGGTGCAGATTCAACCATCAAGATTTGGCATACTGGCGCACTAGATTTAATTGATATTTTACACAAACACAATGGCGGGGTGCGCTGTGTTGCTTTTACCCCAGACGGCAGAATGTTAGCAACTGGTGGTGATGACAGAAGAATTTTGTTTTGGAATTTACAACAACGTCAGGTAGAGACTGCCATCTCTTTGGATGATACTGCGGCTCATTCGCTGATTTTCAGTCGAGACGGACAAATTTTAATTACTGGTAGCTACCGCAAAATTAAAGTTTGGCGTACTTGCTGCGACAATGGGAAGATTAATTTACAAGATACCTATTTGCTGCATACCCTAGTTGGTCATTCTCATATTGTTAGTTCTCTGGCTATTAGTGCTAATGCTCAAGTACTGGTGAGTGGGAGTCGGGATCAAACGATTAAAATTTGGAATTTGCAGACAGGGGAATTAATTTCCACTTTAAAAGGACATCGAGAGGGAGTTTGGGCGATCGCACTCAGTCCTGATGAACAAATTATTGCTAGTGGCAGCGCTGATAAAACTATCAAACTGTGGCATTTAGCCACAGGGGAACTGCTGGGTACATTCACAGGCCACACTAACACGGTAACAGCCTTAGCTTTTACTACTTCAGGCGAAATGTTGGTCAGTGGTTCTTTGGATAAAACAATCAAGATTTGGCAACGGAGTTCTTAAGAGGCAGAAGAATTTTAGATTTTAGATTTTAGATTTTGGATTGAATGATCTAAAATTCACCTGACTGCTTACTTGGGAAATATGGCCAAATCTGTTTCCGGGTCAAAAAAGTGTAGCTTTTCTGGTGTCAAAGATAACCAAACTTGCTCTCCCATTTTGATTAATCTATCTGATGGAATCCTTACCTGTAAAGATTCTCCTTCAACACCAGGTAAATCAGGGTCAGAGATTTTTACAGATAAAAAAGTATCATTTCCCAAATTTTCGACTAAATCTACTTGGACAGGTAAATTTTTGGTAGCGGGAACACCTAAACTTAAGTGTTCTGGACGAATACCCAAAATTAAAGTCTTGCCGTCGTATGCTTTGAGGGCTTTTTCCCAAAACTCAGGTAAAGTGAAGCGGAAATGAGAATGTGTAATTAATAACGGGGCATGAAATTCTACGGTCATAAAATTCATTGGCGGCGAACCAATAAATTCTGCTACAAAGCGGTTAGCAGGGAAGTTGTATAAATCCAGAGGTGAAGCGACTTGCTGAATTTGACCTGCATTCATAATCGCAATGCGATCGCCCATAGTCATAGCTTCGGTTTGGTCATGGGTAACATAAATGGTGGTTGTCCCTAACTGACGCTGTAATTTGACGATTTGGGCGCGGGTTTCAGCCCGTAGTTTCGCATCTAAATTAGATAAAGGCTCATCCATTAAAAATACTTGGGGATTTCTAGCGATCGCTCTCCCTAATGCTACCCTTTGTCTTTGTCCGCCTGAAAGTTGCTTTGGTAATCGATTTAACAAATTCTCAATTTGCAGTAATTGAGCAACAATCCTGACCCTTTCGTCTACAGCCCGTTCTTTTTGGGAAAGATACCGTAAACCTTTAGGTAATTTTCTTGTCAAACCTACCAGTAATTCTTCTGCCCGTTTGCGCCAATAGCGAGAAGAGGTAATTTTCTCAGTATCTCCAGAAAAACGCCGACGTAAACCAAAGGCGATATTTTCATATACCGTCATGTGGGGATAAAGAGCATAATTTTGGAAGACCATCGCTATATCGCGGGCTTTGGGTGGTAAATCATTGACGATGCGATCGCCTACCAGAATATTACCCCCGGTCATTGTCTCCAAACCAGCAATTAACCGTAGTAAGGTGCTTTTCCCACAACCAGAAGGTCCCACCAGCACCATAAACTCACCATCAGCGATCGTCAAATTAATCCGGCGTAAAACCGCAATATGATCAGCTTTATCACCAGATGGATTTTTTATAGCCACCTTTTCCCCCTGACGAGGAGGAAAACTCTTATAAACGTTTTCTATTACAACTTGCGCCACGAGTTTACTTTAATTATCTTTTATCTGTAAGGGCGGGTTTCTTCCGTCCCTGTGCAACATAGATGTTACTAAAGAATACGAAAAGTTAACAGAACAGCTAAAACGTAAAAAACCAAACTAACCTGAAATTAACGGCTTTCTCAACAATCTAGCCAGCAAGAATACTCCTCATAACTCAGTTTTTTTAATTTTTAATTTTTGATTTTTAATTGTATGACATCCGTTAATCCTACTCATGAGATTTTAGAACAACAAACAACAGATTGTTGCATTGTTGGTGGTGGGCCATCTGGGGTAGTTTTATCTCTACTGTTAGCACGTCAGGGAATTTCCGTCATTCTCCTAGAAGCACATAGAGACTTTGATCGAGATTTTCGGGGTGATACGATTCACCCATCGGTGATGCAAATTATGGAAGAATTGGGATTGAGCGATCGCCTCCACCAATTACACCATAGTAAAATGCGTCAGATTAGGGTGCAAACTACCCAAGACACCTTTACTCTAGCCGACTTTAGCCATCTAAATACTCCCTATCCTTACATCATGATGCTTCCCCAAGTGAAATTTTTGGAGTTTATCACCCAGGAAGCGCAAAAATATCCCAACTTTCACTTAATTATGGGTGCAAACGTCCAAGAACTAATCATAGAGAATGATGTAGTTCAAGGAGTACGCTATCGCGGACAAGGAGGATGGCATGAAATTCGCGCTAACCTGACAGTAGGTGCAGATGGACGGCATTCTAAAATTAGACAATTAGGTAATTTTGCAGCGATTGAAACCTCTCCACCAATGGATATTTTGTGGTTTCGTCTTCCCCGTTACCCAGAAGATGCAGAGGGAGGAATGGGACGTTTTAGTTCTGGTCACATAGTCGTTATGTTAGACCGAGATACAGAATGGCAAATGGGCTATGTTATCCCTAAAGGTGGTTATCAAAAACTCCGGGCTGAAGGAATAGAAGCATTAAAAAAATCATTGGTAGACATAATACCAGAACTAGAAAATCGCATTGACCATTTACATGATTGGTCACAAGTCGCTTTTCTGTCGGTAGAATCAAGCTTAGTAAAACGCTGGTATCGTCCCGGACTATTACTAATTGGTGATGCAGCGCATATTATGTCACCTGTAGGTGGTGTAGGAATTAATTATGCAATTCAAGATGCAGTAGTTGCAGCTAATATCTTAAGTAAACCATTAAAAAATCACCATATTGAACTTAGTGATTTAGCAAAAGTACAACATCAAAGAGAATTACCAACACGTATTATTCAAACATTTCAAAGTTTTGTGCAAAAGCGGATTTTTGCTCCAGTTATTAATGCAAATCAAGGCTTTCAGATGCCTTTATTATTCCGTTTACCAATTTTACGAGATTTGCCAGCGCGGTTAATTGCTTTGGGTGTGTTTCCAGTGCATGTGCAGGTTTAGCAAAAACTTAGATAGATAGATTGAGCGAAAACAAGTATAGCAATAGACAGAAATAATCCTAATTTATTTGGCAATTTAGCAAAAAATATAAAAATTAAAAATACAGTAGAGACGCTGTATCAATGTCTCTACTATTAACAAACTCTGTTGGATTTATTTGCTTCAACCCAACTTACAAAGCTAATAAATTAAGGAGTCCCTTGTCTTCCTTCTTTGATGCCATATTTGAGCCAATGATCGATCGCTCCTTTACAGTTAGAAGATCCATAAGCACGAGCTATATCTGGATATTTTTCCAAGTAGAATTTGGGGTTAAAGTTCGCAGAACCTTGTCTGCACTCACGAATTCCATTTGCTATCCAGTGTTCAATGCCGCGAACATAAGCACCTCTACCAGCAGTGCCAAAGGCTGCTGCTAAGTCAGGATACTTCGTCAGATAGTATTTCACATTGAAAGCAGGATGACCTTGCCTAGACTCTGCCAGTCCATGTCTGTCCCAATGTGTCCTTGCCGCACCCAAATTATGCCGACCAAACTCTTCTCGTAGGTCTCGATATAGACTCATGTAATAACTTGCATCAAAAACGTAAGAATTAAAGATAGCAGAATTACTTTGAGCAATTAATTGAGTTTGGATCTGCTTTACTATGGGTAAAGTTGATGATGCTTGCCTAGAATTTTCTATTAGTAAGCCATTCAAATCAGGACGATTGCCAGACTCAGCCTGAGCTTCATAATTTAATCCTGGAGTAAAAATTTGCGGTACAGTAATTGCACCAATACACACAATCATTTGTAGATATTTCTTCATTTTTACCTCTGATTTATTTGACTATTTTGCAGTACCTAAATGTAATTTTTAGTCAATTGATTTTGTTAGAACTTTTAGGTTAAAATAACGAGTGTCAACCCAAAACGCTACTGTAATTAGGCGCAATTTTTGCCAGCCTATAGCACCTATAATTCAGACATCAGGTAAACCAATGTGTATGTAATTAGATAAGTAATTTATCTTACTCATAAAAATATACCAATCTAATTTTTGTTGTAAAACTTAAACTTAAAACTGTAAAAATATAAACCTGATAATAGCAGCATGTTCAGGGTTAGCTAGAGTGATCTGCACTAATTCCCCATCAACCAACTCATAGCGATCGTCCGTTTCGTCATCATCAGTTAAATATTCTTCAAAACTTAGTTTAATTGGTGTTTTAGTCATGAATTTAGCCTCCTAAACAGGCAATAAAAAATTTAAAATAGAGATAGTATTTGCTGTGGCTGTTCAGTTACTCATATTGCTACAAGGTAGTTGGAGACTGATGACTACTAAGTTAAATATGACGTAAGTTTGTCTTGACAAAACCATGAGTCAAGAGCAAGGCTATTAACTTGAGGCCAGAGATTGAGTAGAAACAAACTAGGAGAATAAATGAACAGTTGCGTTTTAATGGTAGAAATTTATAATGAACCACAACTGCGTCATACACCAGACGGGTTAGATGTCACAGATATGATTGTCCAGGTTCCCGGACCGAAAGCAGATGATCCACCCCATCCCTTAAAGGTGATTAGTTGGGGTAATTTAGCTAAAGAAATTCATCAAAATTATCATCAAGGCGATCGCGTCGTCATTGAAGGACGCTTAGGAATGCACACTTTTGATAATCCTCAAGGTTTCAAAGAAAAACGTGCAGAACTAACAGCACAACGCATTTACCCAGTCAGTAAAAACTTAAATCCCACTCCAGTATCAGCAGCACCAGCAGCAGCAGCTAGAAATACAGCACCACCACCAGAACCAGTCTACCATCCCACAGAAAACTATGAACCAACTCGCACTGCATCAACTCCAGCTACAAGTGTAATCAATAATGCACCCCCTGTTACCACTTTTCAACCTTCATATCAACCCGCCAGTTATGAAACTCCATCCTATCCGGTAGCAGAAGAACCTGATGAGGATGACATTCCATTTTAAACAACAACTATTTAGAAAAACCAGAGAATCCTACTACCTACAGGAAGTAGGATTTTCTATTTCAGAATAAAAAATAATTTTGAATTTTGAATTTTGAATTTTGAATTTTGAATTTTTACTTTCTTCCCTGCCAAGCTTGCCATTTTTCTTTCAAATCATAAATTACTCGTTCCAAAGCTTCCTGATGATTATCCTGACTTGATTGATTAGGAACGTAATTAGCTAAATAATTCCAAGCCGACAGAATATTAAACTTTTGTTCATGAGTTAATTGCCACGAAAGAGGCTGAGGATATCTTTTTTGAAACTTACGTGGAAACACAATAGAAAAATCTGCTATTTCCACCCCCGCTTTATACTGCCATTTTTTCTTTAGTAACCTCAAATTAAGGAAATTAGCAGCAATTTGTGTAGAACGTCGCACTTTAAACACACCAGCTAGTGACCCAGCTATTTCCATTACCCACCCTGGAGAACCAGAATTTTTATTACTAATTGGCAAATCAGAAGAAGCTTGAATTTGTAAAAACAATACCTTTTTGATGTCCTTACCTTCATCAGAAGATAAAAATCTATCTAGTAATTCCACACTAGTAGACACACCAAAATTATCAAAATAACCGCCATCACCTACATGAAATATTGCTGCTATTTCTTTGTTAGGACGACAAACTGGAGAAATATAAGGAAAACTAGCAGAAAGTCTAGCAGCTGTCGTCACATCAATATTATATTCAGGATAAAGAGTATTAAAATCTATGCTTCTAGATTCTGCTAGTGTAAATTCACAATCATTATTGTGATCATCTGAAGCAAGAGTCATCGGACTAATTAAAAAACGCCGTCCATCTTCTACTAAAGTCGCATTAAAAATTGGAATGGGAATAATTCCCTCCTGAGCTTGTTGATACCAAGTATTGAGAGATGCTGATTTATTTTTTAATTCTCCTTTCCAGTCAATTTCAATTGCTGTTCCTCTATCTTCCATTTGATTAACTAAAAACGGTAAACCAATAAAGCGCAATAAATCTGGAAAAGCTAATCCCCAAGCAACAGCGTCTAAACTATCCTGAGTAGCATTATTAAAAATATCCTGTAGTTCTTGTTCTTCTGGATAACCATTTTCTCCAAATCTATCTAGATAATACATTGTACCAACTGAACCACCGGAAACTGCACTGATCCAAGCAATAGATTGGATAAATGAAGTACCTAGAACTCTTTGCAAACCAGTTAAAACCGCAGTTGTCCAGCCAGCAGCTTGAATACCTCCACTACTAGCACAAACCACTACTAAAGTCTGATTTTGAAGTGGACATTTTTCTAAACGTTTATTGATTGCTTGCTTCCATGCTTCTGCATCAGGTTTTTTCAGATCACATTTTTGTAAATCATAAAAATGATCCACATTTGCTAGTAAGTAGCCTGTACCAGAAATTAATAAAAATATCGGTAATACAGGTACACGTAGATAATCAAAAAAGAAAGATAATCCCCCTAATAATAAAACTATTGATGCCAGTATCAGAGGAATATAACCTAAAGCTGGAGCTTCAAATCTATTTGCATCTACTTCGGGACGCAATCTTAAATAAGCATAAAAGTAAATGACTATTAATACTAAAAAAAATCCAATACCTTCTGTAATCCCTGGTGCTAATCTACCAGATGGCAGTATATAACCTTGCTGTAATTCTGGCGGTAAAATTGAAAATCCTAGCAGTAAAGCTTGTTCAAAAAATTCATGATTGATTAAATGTCTAACTGCAAAAATTACTAAAATAATAGCTATAGATGAAATCGTCCCTATAAATATTCCCTGGTTAATAGAAGTTGGCTTACCTGTACGAGTATTTTCTATTTCTGTTTTAGATAAAGAAATAGATTGTAGGATAATAGGTAGACTTAAAATAATAGCAATTAAATATTGTATTAGTTCTGGAATTGGTGAAAATGGTACTACAGCAAAACGTAGATAGGCATTAGCTAAAATAATATTATAAACTAAGATAACTGCCATTCCTGCCAAAACAGAACCAACCATTACTAAGATTAATTGTCCATTACTACGCAGTACAAATAAATTTCTTAATAATACTGGTACTACATTGATAGAAATAATGGGTAAAAAACATAGTAATATAGCTATAATAATCGGAAATCGCAAGAAGTAAATATATTGTATCAACTCAGGATTTTGGATTAACCACAAACTAGAAACTGCTAGGATTGCCAAGGCAAATATAACTAAAAAACTTGTGGTTTTCTGCATGAGTTTAGTTTATTAAAAGTGGACATAGAAAAATCAACTAGGTCGAAAAATCAGAATTAATCTTTACTCAATTCCGATATACAAATCCCAGGGCTATTTCGTTCTTGACATAGAAGCCCTAAAATCAATTTTGGGCTAATAGCTCAAGTCCGTTAAAACGGACTAAACTAATAATTAATATAGCATTCCTATTTGAGTTATGAACTTATAGTAGTTAGTCAGTGAAGAGAATAAAAATTGAAAGTAGGGACACGGCATTAGAAATATTGTTGTCAAACCGAAATGTGATCTATGCCGTGTCCTCACCCCCATAAGGCCAGGCTTATAACCTTGAGTTTGTTCACATTTCATTTAGGATTGCTATAGTTGGCTTGAGCCGAGTTGTTTTATGAGCCTGATAGTTTAGTCTGAGGCGGAATGAATGAGAATGAAATAGCCCTGATACAAATCCGTTGTTTTAGCAATCTGTATTTTTGACCAATATAGTCGTGCTTGTACAGAATTATTTAGATAGACTTAAATCTCATTCACTTACAGCAGGGAACTCTTAACAGGCTTGAAAGTCTCTTAGCATAAAGCTTTATTCCTAAAATTTGTACCTCATTTACCTGGAATCTGCTGTAGTTTCTGCAAGCGGATATAGCCACGGATTAATATATTGTATTTATCCCTAAAAACACAAGAATTGTTAAGTAAATTAAAAACAAAAAGGAAGATTGATTTAATAGCCTTAGATAATGTATAATATTTTACATTAAATCAAATTAGAGTTACAACCATAGTTGTAACCCTAATCAACATTCTGCTTAACCTTAAGTAAATTTCCTTAGTTGAAAATTAGGGTTTATTCACCACTGACTTCACCCCATTCACGAATAGCCGGAAATACTGATGAGTAATCATCTTCTGGGTATGACATCTTCATTGCTGCTTGTAAGATGTGCCGCACACCCTCAATACTGCTGAGATTCAAACCCAGGGATTTAGCTTCAGAGATAAATAAATCTATTTCTTTGATCAATTGTTTGGTGGGTAAGTTGGCATTGGTGTAGTTCCCTGTCAACATCCGCCGTAAATTTTGATCAAAGGTGGGTGCATAAAGTTTACTTTCGCGGAGAACGCGCATAAACAAATCTATATCAATGCCTTGCATCTGTACAAAGGCCAAACTGAGAGCAAAGCTCGTAGTGAGGGAGGCTATTAGTTGATTGAGTGCTAGTGTCAGAGCTGAAGCAGCACCCACAGGGCCAATATGTACAGGGTCAGAGCCAAAGTTTTGCAGTAATTGATAGTGTCGTTGATATTGTTCTTCTTCTGCTCCTACCATGACAATTAATTTGCCAGTTTCCGCTTCTGGAATACTACCCAATACTGGAGCTTCTATGTACTCACCGCCTGCGGCTACTACAGCATTTCTAATGTCTTGACTTTCTGGGGGGGTAATGGTTCCCATTTGAATGACACTACGCCCTGAGAGAGTATGCCAAGAGGTATCTGTAAGTAGGACATTGTAAATGGCTGGAGCGTTAGAAACCATCAGTATTATGCACTCAGCAGAGCGAATTGCTTGACGTGGTTGTGTGACAATTTCCGCGCCGGCTGCCCGTAGTGGTGCTAATTTTTCTGGGGTGCGGTTGTAGGCAATTAGCTCTATATTTGCAGCTAATAACCTTTGAGCCATTGGTAGTCCCATCAATCCAGTTCCCAGAAATGCCACCTTCATGTTTCACTTTCCTTTGGTAATGCTTAGGTGTAGCCCGTCGTAGACATCGCGTTTGCATTGTGTAAGATGTGAGATTTGAGATGTGATCCCAAATCTCTTGTCTACTTGCTTCGGTTCTAAGGATCAGCCTCCTGCGGCAAATGTAGCCATAATCACGACTGATAGTAAGATGCCGGGTGCAAGTAGAGTTACTAGCAATAACAGTTCATGAGCAGTCATAATTATTACTTTCCTTGTTATTGTTGACTTTCAAGTAATCACTGCTATGCTAGTCGAACTCAGACGAATAGAGGATTTTTATAGAAAAGTTTTAACTAGATGTAGAGTTGGGGAGACGCGGGGAGGGGAGACGCGGGGAGGGGAGACAAGGAAAACAAAGATAAAGATGTTTATTTTTCCCCCTGCCCCTCTGCCTCTACCCCGGTACAGCCAACCCCTTGAGTATTTGTGAGGCTTCTTGTTCCCCCAGTCCTTTGCTTTGTATCAGCACTCCAAAGTTACCTAGTCCTGTGGGGTCAATCAGTTGGTGTAATGCTTCCCGGCGATCGAGCAATTTTGAGATGGATTGCTGTTGATAGGAGAGGGCAGCTATTCGTTCACCTAACCCCAATGCCATGAGAAATAAACCTTGTTGTGTCCAACCAATGAGGTTTAAACCGCATTTTTGCCCCCATAACTCTAAGGCTGTAAAGTCAACATGAGCAGTGATATCTTGCCGCCCAATGTTAATGTAGGGGTTATTATGGTGACGATGTTGGTAGTAGCACTGTAGAGTTCCTTGCGATCGCCTGGGGTTATAATAGCGAGTCGCCGGATAGCCATAATCAATTGTTAACACATACCCGCGTTGCAAGCGGTCAGCCACTATACTCAACCAATCAAGAGCTGCTAAATTAATTTCACTCCGATAGCCATCTGCATAAATACTTGGGTTGAGTTCAACTCCCACTAACTGCAAATATTCTGCCAATTTAGGTGTAGATGGTTCCCCAATAATTTCTGTAAATTGGGAATTGGCTAGGAGATGCTCTGACGCTCTGGCGCTCTGAGATGGAAAAAGAAAGAAATTCTCTTCCCTCTCCCCTCCCCGTGTCTCCCCTCTCCCCTCTTCCTCTTTTCCCAGAGTCGTCACATAAACTTCTCGTAATTCCCCTGCTTCTACAATAAACTGATGGACTGGAAAAGCATCGACTAATTCATTAGAAAAAAAGCAGCCAGTAATTGAATTTGTGCCTATTTCTTCCCAGTTACACCAACGCACAGGAAACTGCTGTAATCTTTGCTGCTGTTCTTGCTTTAATCTGGGTGATTTTTCAATAATGATGTATTCTAGTGCTGCTACAAAATTTGGGTATTGTTGTTGTAAATAATTGAGGATATGGAAGGCAAGGATACCTTGACCTGCTCCCATTTCTACCAAGGAAAAAGGTTTTGGTTGCCCTAAAATCTCCCACATTTGGATAAATTGCATTGCTAGTAATTCACCAAAGTCAGCCCCTAAACTGGCAGAGGTGAAAAAATCACTACCCCGAAAACCAATTTTGACTGCATCACTGGAATAGTAACCGTATTCTGGATGATATAATACTATGTCCATATATTCAGCAAAAGTAATTCGCTGTTGGGGACTAATAGCGATTTGATTGGCTATTGCAGCACACAGTTGTGGATGAGAATTAAGGTCTGAAAATTGAGGCATGAGAATGGGGAGATGAAGGGCAGGAGACAGAAGAGTAATACCAATTCACTAGAAGATTTTAACAGATATAAATCGTCAAACCCTTGTCAAATTTGGTATTACCCATTTTGAATTTTGAATTTTGAATTTTGAATTTTGAATTTTGAATTGGTATAAGGGGTAGGGGGAAAGAAGTAATTTTCTATTCTCAATACCCAATCCCCCCGCTTTATTTTTACATTAACGATGTAAAGTATCTATTTTGCTTTAATTTGGAGATAGCCAGCCAAGTGAGGAAAAATCCTGGTATGGAGTAAATAAGTAATGTGGTGATAGATACTGCTGTTTGTAAAGGTGGATAAATTTTTGCACCCAGGATAAAGAGAAATTCCAGAGTTAAGTGGTGCATGAGGTAGATACCAAATGAACACAACCCTAATTCTGTAATTATAGGTTTTTCTGGTAAATTTTTGGATAAATAGATAGCTAAGAGTAGAGATGTGTAAGCTATAGTAATCTCTCTGAATGCACCGGGTAAGAAGGGCAGAAATTGCGTACCGATGAGAATTACAACTAACAAAAAACCGTAGATATTCGTAATATGCTTACTGTTAAATCTGCTGATCAGTGAGTTAAATGAAGGATGGTGTAGTATCATTGCCAGCAAGATATAGGGTAAACATCTAATCATCCAAGCTAAAATTATAGTGGGAATTCTGACTAGGGGGTTAATGTTTCCTGTAGGGAAAAACTCATCTAATAAATTTTTGAAGGCGATATTACCACCAATCTGAAATCCATTCTGGGTAGTTAAGATTAATTCATAAAGTAATATGCTGCCTGTAAATATTAACAACAGCCATTTTAGTTTGATACCTTTTTGGATTAAAAATTCTGCTGGTTTTAGTAAACAAGTCCCAGTAAATAATAATGGTAAAAAATAAAGCTGTACTGCTGCTCCTCCACAAAACATTAGACCTACGGGATCGCTAAATAATCCACTAATTCTCTCAATTTGACCGGAAATTAAATATTTGCCAATCCGAATAAATAGGTAAAGACAACTCCAAAAAATGTAGGGAATGAATAACCGCAGAAATCTAGTTTTTAAAGAAGTAAATTTTTGTTGCGAGTAGGCTTTAGCGATCGCCAGGTAAAATGAGATAGCCAAAAAAAATGGCACGGCAAAGTTGGCTAATATCAGCAATTTAGCTCCCCAGTACCCAGATGCTAGAGATGGATCAGGTCGGGAATGGAGTACAACTACAGCATAAGCTGCAATTCCTCTAAATAAATCAATACCACTGAGTCTGGTTTTGTTTTGCTGCATACTGGGAGAAAAATTATACTACTTTCCCCTTCCAGGCTACTATAAATCGGAGACCAAGGATAATGAAGAGTAATTTACTTGTAGCCCTAACTTAACTTTCTAGAACGTGGGGGTCTGTAGCTATAGTTTGTGCTGCTGTTTGCATTAGTTTCACATCTGCGGCTGACCAAGTACGAGGACTTTGACAGTGATGGGCTATCAGTAATCCCCATAAACCTTTGGGTACTAAAACTGGGACAACTAAATTAGCTCGGACTCGGATACTACGCAGAAAATCTCGGTGACAAGTTTCGATGGTTTCTAGTTCAATATCAGCGATCGCTCTTACTCTCCCTGCGATGTATAATGCTGCATACTCATCATTAAAACAATCATCTTCTCCTGTAGAACCTAAAATTGAATATTCCTCAGCACTCAAAGATTCAAAAGTTACTTGCCCATGCCATTTTTCATAAAAGTAATACAAAACCACGCGGTCAACTTGGAGCAGTTCTCTAATATTTTTTGTTGTATTACGAATTAGCTCGTCTCGCCGCATTTTTAGAGTCAGGCGATCGAGCAATTTCTGTAAATCCTGCTCACGATGAAATTTTGGGCTGTGTTCACGTTGGGACTGAGAAGGAATTTTCACTGTTATGAAATCTATACTGAGTCAATGATTTCAAATTTACAGCAGGGAACAGGGAACAGGGAACAGGAAGGGTGAAAGTCTTTTAGCATAAAGCTTTGTGACAAAAAGTTGTACCTTATTTACCTGAAATTTGCTGTATATAGCAGCTAAAGCAACTAAAGCAAAATAATTCTTTTGTTTTGATAAAAATCTGGATTAAGTAATTATTTTCCTTTTAATTTAAATTTTTCCAAAATGAACCAAAATTAAAATTAAAGAGAAGAATTATTTTCCACTATCTATATTTCTTCACTTAATTGAAAAATTCAAGATACTGTTAACCAATATTGAAGATTTATAACTTTATTTAATCTCTCTTAACATAAATTAACCAAAAGTTCATCTTTGTGTAAAAATAAATACCTCCCTGAATTCCAGAGAGGTAAAATAGTTATGTGAGATTTAAGGTGTGTGCGATCGCTAATTTAGTTTTTTTCAACTCACAACTGTAAATTGATTATCTATCTACAGACCCCATAATCACATCAACACTACCCAAAATCACCACAATATCTGCTACCTTTACCCCTTTAAGCAATTTCGGGACAATTTGCAGATTATTAAAATCAGCAGGGCGAATTTTCCACCGCCAAGGAAAGACATTATCATCACCTATCAAATAAATTCCTAGTTCACCCTTCCCACTTTCCACACGGGAATAAATCTCACCTTGGGGAATCTTAAAAGTTGGTGCTACTTTTTTACCAATAAATTGATAGTCAAAAGCATCCCACTCTGATTTTTTCCCAGCCGCTAAACGCTTGGCTTCTAAATTTTCGTAGGGGCCACCAGGTAAACCTTTTAAAGCTTGGCGGATAATTTTCACAGATTCGCGCATTTCGCGCATCCGCACCATGTAACGAGCGAGACAATCACCAGCTGTTTCCCACTGCACATCCCAGTCAAAATCATCGTAGCATTCGTAGTGGTCAACTTTTCGCAAGTCCCACTTGACACCAGAAGCACGTAACATTGGCCCGGAAAGTCCCCAGTTAATAGCTTCTTGGCGGGTGATAGTCCCTAAACCTTCCACTCGACGGCGGAAAATGGGATTATCTGTCACTAAACGTTCATATTCCTCAATTTTGGGGATTAAATAATCACAAAACTCCCAACATTTATCAACCCAACCGTAAGGTAAATCAGCAGCGACACCACCCACCCGGAAGTAATTATTATTAACCATGCGGTAGCCTGTGGCGGCTTCCCACAAATCATAAATCATTTCCCTTTCTCGGAATTGGTAAAAGAAGGGAGTACCCGCGCCTAAATCTAGTAAAAACGGCCCAAACCACAGCAAATGGTTAGCAATGCGGTTTAACTCCAGCATAATCACCCGGATATAGCTGGCGCGTTTGGGAACAGCTACCCCGGCTAATTTTTCAGGTGCATTGACTGTCACGGCTTCGTTAAACATTCCCGCCGCATAGTCCCAACGGCTAACGTAGGGGACATACATCACGGTGGTGCGGTTCTCGGCTATTTTTTCCATTCCTCGATGTAGATAGCCAATAACCGGTTCACAGTCAACGACATCTTCACCATCTAAAGTCACAATCATCCGAAAACAACCGTGCATAGAGGGGTGATGAGGCCCCATGTTTAGCACCATTGGTTCAGTGCGAGTTTCTATTCTGCTCATGGATGAAGTTTTTTGTAATGTAATTAAATTTTTATTGCTGATTTTTAGGGAAGATTTATGAGGAAAAATCTGTATTATTTATAGCTGATAACTCAATTATTTGTAAATCATCAAAGGTTAGGTTTTGCTTGGTAAAATACATGAAATATACAATTGAGATATTAAATAAATATAAAATTAAAGATCCCCGACTTCTCATAGAAGTTGGGGATCTTTTTTCTCCACAATAGACTATCTATCTACAGAACCCATAATTACGTCAACACTACCCAAAATCACCACAATATCTGCTACTTTCATTCCCCGCAGCAAATGAGGGAGAATTTGGAGGTTGTTAAAATCAGCAGGGCGAATTTTCCACCGCCAAGGAAAGACGTTATCATCGCCAATGAGATAAATTCCTAGTTCACCTTTCCCACTTTCTACACGGGAATAAATCTCACCTTTGGGAATCTTAAAAGTTGGTGAAACTTTCTTACCAATAAATTGATAGTCAAAAGCATCCCACTCTGATTTCTTCCCAGCCATTAACCGTTTAGCTTCCAGGTTTTCGTAGGGGCCACCGGGTAAACCTTGAATGGCTTGCTTGATGATTTTCACAGATTCACGCATTTCGCGCATCCGCACCATGTAACGAGCGAGACAGTCACCGGCAGTTTCCCACTGTATATCCCAGTCAAAATCATCGTAGGATTCGTAATGGTCTACTTTCCGTAAATCCCACTTCACACCAGAAGCGCGTAACATTGGCCCGGAAAGTCCCCAGTTAATAGCTTGTTCGCGGGTGATAGTTCCCAAACCTTCTACCCGACGGCGGAAAATGGGGTTGTTGGTGACTAAGCGCTCGTACTCATCAACTTTGGGGAGGAAGTAATCACAAAATTCTAAACATTTGTCTACCCAACCATAGGGTAAATCAGCAGCGACACCACCCACCCGGAAGTAGTTGTTATTAACCATGCGGTAGCCTGTGGCGGCTTCCCACAAATCATAAATCATTTCCCTTTCCCGGAATTGGTAGAAAAAGGGAGTTTGTGCGCCTACGTCAGCAAGGAAAGGGCCAAACCACAGCAAATGGTTAGCGATACGGTTTAATTCCAGCATAATCACCCGGATATAGCTGGCGCGTTTAGGAACCGCCACCCCTGCTAATTTTTCAGGTGCGTTGACTGTCACGGCTTCGTTAAACATTCCTGCCGCGTAGTCCCAACGGCTAACGTAGGGGACATACATCACGGTGGTGCGGTTCTCAGCTATTTTTTCCATTCCTCGATGTAGGTAGCCAATGACTGGTTCGCAGTCAACGACATCCTCACCATCTAAGGTCACAATTAGCCGGAGAACTCCGTGCATGGAGGGGTGGTGAGGCCCCATGTTTAGCACCATTGGTTCAGTGCGGGTTTCTATTCTACTCATAGATTTGGTGTTCTCCCGTTGTTTTCGCGTAGCGTGCCGAAGGCAAGATTTTGAATTGAACCGCCAAGATGCTAACCAGACGCGGCGATCGCATCTGCCAAAATTTAACTTGTAGGGATAATCTACTATATTTACCCTACAGGGTGATGTTGGAGAGAGGATAGCAGTGGAGGAGTTTTAGTTGTATTTCCTTTGGTTGCACTTCTTCAATTATTATAGGGAGTGTGAGATTACAGAAATTAAGGCTAAGGATTTTTTTCATTTCTCTGTTAACCGGGAACAGGCAACAGGGAACGGGGAACAGGTAGCGTTCATAAATGATTTAGGATTTCTATATCAAGTGCTGGGTGGTTCTGCCTCATCCCTGGCTATGGCTATAATTATTTTTCTAGGTATTAGAATAGACTAAACTTATCATTAGACTAATTAAATTCTATGGTTAAATGACGCATCGGTTTTGTGTTTAAGTAGGTAAGTATAATCTAAATATAAAATAATCATTGCAGGAATTAAACAAGGAGATATCTATGAAAGAACTAATGAAACAGCCTTCATCTTGGCTACCAAATGGAATAAATATTAATCTGGCTGATGAATTTCGTCCTTTTTCTTTTACTGAAGACTTACAGGTACGTTTAGAGGAGCTTTTAGAAAAGAATAAAGAAAATTTACTCAATTCTGATGAAAAAGCGGAATTAGCGGGTTTATTGGAATTAGAAAAAATCTTCAGTTTTATTAATGTTAAACTCCTGCTTAACTGCGGTTATTAATAATCTTGTTTGTTGAAAGATTTGCTATGATTCAAAATACTTGTATGAATAATATTTAATGGGTATAATTGTTAGTAACAACTATAATTTAATGATGAAATCAGATTTACAAGTCCTCGATTTAGATGAAATCGCTTTTTCTCATATTCCTGTTTTAAGTCAGGAGGTAATTGAGGGTTTAGCGGTGCGTGCTGGTGGTCATTATTTAGATTTGACTGTGGGGGGTGGTGGTCACAGTCGCTTAATTTTAGAGGCTTTTCCTGATGTGAGGTTAACAGCAATTGATCAAGATGAGGACGCGCTAAAAGCCGCACAACAAAATTTAGCGGAATTTGGGGAACGGGTACAATTTATGCACTCGAATTTTGCTAATTATCAATTTCCTGCTAATACTTATGATGGGATTTTAGCGGATTTGGGTGTAAGTTCTTATCATTTAGACCAACCGGAGAGGGGTTTTAGTTTTCGTCATACTGCTAATTTAGATATGCGAATGAACCGTCAAGGGTCTTTGACTGCTGGGGATGTGATTAATGAGTGGGAGGAGAAGGAGTTAGCGGATATCTTTTTTAAATATGGGGAAGAAAGACTTTCGCGGAAAATTGCGCGGAGAATTGTAGAGAAGCGCCCCTTCCAAACTACCACAGAATTAGCTGAGGCGATCGCTTTTTCTGTTCCTCCCAAATACCGACATGGAAGAATCCACCCCGCTACTCGTGTGTTCCAAGCTTTGCGAATCGTGGTAAATAACGAGTTAGGAGTGTTAGAAACTTTGATTGAAAAAGCACCCCCAGCTTTGGTAACTGGTGGAAGAATCGCTATTATTAGCTTTCACAGTTTAGAAGACCGTTTAGTTAAACATGGTTTGAGAAATTCACCTCTGTTAAAAGTATTGACAAAAAAGCCAATTACTGCTAAAGAAGAGGAAATCGAGAACAATGTGCGATCGCGTTCTGCTAAACTGCGGGTAGCCGAGAGGATTTAATTTTCTAGCCTTCGATTTGTGCGATCGCCTCCTGCGGTGAAAGATTACCATAAATTACAGCCATAATTCCTGGTAAATATTCATCCATAATGGAGACATTAGCATAAATTAACTGTTTAATTAATGCCGAAGTAATTCTATCACCCTCAACATCAATACTTGTTTTATAGCGAATCTCACCATCGTTAAAATCTAGCTCAAAATTGCCGATAACAATAGCAGAATTAGCTCTAGTCAAAAACTCAGCTATCACTAATCGCTTATTTTCTGGTGCATTTACAGGACAAATTGAATAGAAAACAAACTGCTGTTGTTCAACTCTGACTCTAGCAAAACAACTCCATTGGCCATTGTCACCTTGAAAAGTTGTTTGTAAAATTGGCTGTTCTGGAATCTGGACAAAGGGCCAGTTATCTATTCTCAAAAAATTGACAACTTCTTCAAAAATCCGTAAATTTGCAGGTGAATTTGTTTGCTTTTCTTCCATGATGATAAATTGGTAGTTAGTAAATAAGCCTGATTGTTAACTATAGCAATCCTAAATCATTTATGAACTCTAACTGTTCCCTGTTCCCTGTTCCCTGTTCCCTTCTCTCCGCAAGTCAGTTCACAACTCAGATCGGATTGCTATAGATTACAGTAATTAAGAACTTGAGAAAGCACTAAATAAGTTATATAAATTGCCAAGTGTAGATCATCAACTTCTTGAAGAAGTCAGTAACCTGGTTATTGAATTTTTACTCCAATCGGCCAACCTCCTTCTAAATAAAGTTTAATTAAACCAGCGTGTGATAAAGGACGAGATAAATCATGTAAGTCACAATTAGTTTCATAGTCTAGCAAAACGACTATTTTTTCATCTACTAATTGTTTTAAGTTCTCCAATAAATCAACCACACAATTTTCCAACACCCATTGATAGGTAGGTAAATAGATTTTTTGACGTGCTGCTGCATAAGATAAAAGCTGATTACCATTTATCCCAGCACGATGTCCCAGCACTTTACCATACTTTTTAACTGTACGTTTAATCCCTTTCATGTCAGCGATTAAAAATTTAGATACATCTACATCCATACTTTCAAAAACCTTTAATCCCTGCCAAATTCCTTCCACCGTCATGCTAAATTCTCCTGGTGAAAAGGGAACAGGAATTTTACCATGAGGATAAAATGGACTAAACCGCACCCAAGGTTCTGCACCACGGGAAGTAACATCAATAATGACTGCATCGCTATAATTTTTTTGTAACGTTTCAGAACGTGTATGGCGACTTTTAATAATTAAAGACATACAAAAAATTCAAAATTCAAAATTTAAAATTCAGAAAGTTAGTGTAGCAGTCTGTAGAGAAGTGAGTGATACCAATTCAAAATTCAAAAGTCAAAATTCAAAATTGGGAAAGTATGATTTTACAAGGTTTTGCTAGTTTACTTATGGTACTTTCTTTTCGTGAATTGGTATGAGTATAGAAATATATATCTAGCAACAGCGTTTTAGCAGATGATAGAATAGAATCAAAATTAAAAGTGTAACAGCTTGGTTGCTTTGACTGTTTGTTAGTCAAGGTGTGGGAGTGCTGGACATACCAGATTTATACAAGCCTCCAACTTCTCAGTATAATCTGCTTCTTATTGACTATCAACCCACTCATCTCTCTATCATCATCTTAAATCATTTGTGAGAAAACCTATTCTCTGTTAAAATTCCTCTTTCTTCTACCTGTAAGTTGACAATTCTCACAGGACTACCGTAGCTTTTTGTCAGTTTTGCTGGTGCAAATGTTGTCAAAATGATATATACTGCAAGAGTTTTCAAATAAGAAGATGAGTAGAATTAATTGTCCAATTTCTACAAATTCAACACTAAATAAGTGTTATTTGAATAAGTGATAGTGAGTAATTACTAAAATGAATCAAATTAATCAAGTAGCAATTATTGGCGGTAGTCATGGTAACGAATTAACAGGAGTATTCTTAGTTAAAAAATTCCAGCAGCAGCCGAAATTAATTACTAGACCAAGTTTTAAAACTTTAGCTTTACTTGGTAATACTAAAGCTATCGCAGAAGGTAGACGATACATTAATCAAGACTTAAATCGGTGTTTTCATTTGCAATATCCTGAAGATATAAAAACTGCGAGTTATGAAGAATTAAGAGCAAAAGAGATTCAACAAACACTATTCCCAGCAAATCAGCCAGGAGTAGATACAATCATTGATTTACACACGACAACATCTAACATGGGTTTGAGTATTATTTTAGGTAATTTGCATCCATTTTTACTAAGATTAGCAGGTTATTTAAGTTTAATTAATCCTTTGGTAAAAATCTATTATCACCCACAACCTAAATATAGTGGTTATCTCCGTTCCCTATGCGATTTGGGAATTGTAATTGAAGTGGGTGCAGTTGCTCAAGGTATTTTAGATGCAGAGTTATTTCAACAAACTGAACAACTTGTTTATGCAATTTTAGACTATTTTGAAATAGAAAATCAGGGTAAAAGAGTAGAGAAAATTAATAATTTTACAATTTATAAATTTCTGGAGATGATTGATTATCCTAGAAATGAAGCTGGAGATATTCAAGCAATGATTCATCCCCGACTAAAATTTAGAGATTTTGAACCATTACAACCAGGTGAACCAATATTTTTGACTTTTGATGGTCAAGAAATTATATATGAAGGGGATTTTACTGTTTACCCTATATTCATAAACGAAGCAGCTTACTATGAAAAAGGAATTGCTATGCATATTGCTCAAAAGCAATTAATTCAACTTGATTAAAGCATCTCAAGTTAAATTTGGATTAGGGTGCAATTTATATTGTATTTGATAATAGCAGAAAAAACTTTTCCTCTACTTTTAATCTATAACTAATAATTCCTCCCTTTGATCTAATTCAAAGAGTTGACTTTTTTCAGTAACTCTTGATATACGGCTATGGTTTCTTGATTTACTCTGGTAACTTGGAAACGTTCAAGGTTTTGTTTAGCTCGATATTTCCATTGATTCAATTGTAGTGGATTAGTCAGTAATTGTGCTAATGCTTTAGCTAAAGCCTGACTATTTTTAGGTGGGACTAAAATTCCAGCTTGGTGATGATCTAATGTTTCGGGGATTCCATCAACATCACTAGCAATTATCGCACAACCTGCTTCTCTGGCTTCTGTTAAAACTAAACCAAAGGATTCATAATGGGAAGCGAGGACAAAAATATCAGTGTCTAACATGTAGCGTTGGGGTTCTGATTGGAATCCTTCAAAATGAATGCGATCGCTAAATGGTGTATTTCGTGCTATTGTCTCAAACATACCACGATCTGGCCCATCACCAACTAAATAAAGATGTGCTTGAGGAAAGTCTGTAGCAATTTTACTAAAAGCTTCTATTAATTCTAGAATCCCTTTGCGGCTATACATTCCAGCTACTGTAGTAATCGCTGGGTGGTGCAATTTTTTGGGTTGATAATCCTCAATTTTTTTGTACCGAGGACTACCTAAAGTTCCATTAGCGACTACTCGCAATTTTTGTGCTGAAACACCCCGACGAATCATAGAAATAGCTACCGATTTACTAACAGCAATAACTCGGTCTGCTAATCCCATGAACACGGAAGTATGTTGAAATTCATTATGGACAGTAGAAACTAAAATATATTGATTTTTTTTTCTGAGTAATTTTGCTAGTATTACTCCTGTCATCATGTGCGTATGTACAATATCTGGTTGAAACTTTTGAATAATCTGGCTATAGTTCCAAGCAGCTTTGATGATTTTTAAAGGTGTACGCGATTGATCAAGGTGAAAGTGTTTTACACTATATTCTTGAAGTAAACTTTCGTATTCTCCACCACTAGAAGCGATTGCTACTTCATGATCATCTTTTGCTTGTAAACATGCTAAATCTACAGCCACATTTACAATCCCATTACCAATTTGTTGTATATGATTTGTCAGGTGTAAAATTCGCATCTAAATTTTCTCCACAGTCTTTAATTCTCGCCATTAAATGAGGCTAATTACTGTATATTTACATTGATTTAATTCAAAAATTATCACGATAACAGTTTCTAAAGCTGTGTTTTAAAGAATATTTCATCTAAATTTAAAAATCGCTGAAGAAAGCCAGAAGGTAGATTTTGTATCTGTGAAGAATAAGCAGCGATCGCTTGTTGTTTTTTATCTTGGACTGATGTAATACACAGGCGATAAGCTGGGGTAATATCTGATAACTTTAAGAGGATAAATAATGGTGATCTCCAAAATAGCCAGATGGGATATTGTAGTAATTCTATATTCAGTTGTGTTTGCGCGATCGCCAATTTGACTAACTTAAAGGTTGCTTCATGATCTCGATGACAATCTTTATAATGAGGAACATATATTTCCCCTGGTTCATACAATCTTATTAATTCGGCAATCTGGTTAATTATCTGTTGTTTTTTTTGGTATTCTAAATTTCCTAAACCCCCATCTAGTTGATCTAAAAAGTAGATATCTGAAGCATTAACTCCTAAAATTTCTAATGCACTTAATGATTCTTGTTTGCGAATTTGAATAACTTTATTTTTATCTGGTTCTAAACTGATTCCCCCTTGTCCATCTGTTAAGAATACTACAGTTACCGGAATTCCTAACTGGCGTTTTTGTGCTATCATTCCCCCACAGCCTAAAGTTTCATCATCTTGGTGAGGAGAAAAAACCATTACTGGTTTTTGACTAACAGTTAAAGCTAGACTTCTATGCTTAAGAATCCATTTTGATAATAAGGTAGAATGAATATTTTGTAAAAAATTTAGATATTGAGGCGGAATTAATTTCTGTATATCTTTTAGACAGCTTTTAAGACAAATCATAGTTTTTAGATTAATTTACTTACGAATTAACATTATTTAGCCAAGCTAATTAATAGCAATAGTCCACAACTTAAAGCTGCAAATATGTTATAGCTAATATCTTTTATAATTTATTGGTAACACAAATCTAAAAAGATTATGTATTTATACTAAATCCTGTTTTATTACCCCTCTTATAAATTAGTCCGCGCAAGCGGATTTTGCTTGTATAGATGCGACTTCCAGTCATTAGGGCAAAAGAAGGGTTTGAAATGAGGATTTAGTATTAATGGCAACCATATATACTAGGCTAATAAAGATGTTTTGCTAAATTTACTCAGCCAAATAACATGGAGTTATTGTAGGTTTTCTATCTCTAAAAAATAGTATTATTTGTTGCTGTTAATAAGAATCCACTAAAAATCGTCTATTAAAATTTGTCTATATTATTAAAATAATTAAAAATTGAGAATTTTATTGATTATTGGTGACTATTAAATTATTAATTTCAAATTATGATACTGAAAATAATATTTAAAACTATTTAAAACCAAAAAATCAGGTGTCACAACCAGAATTCATTTGTGCATCCTGATGTATGATCCTGAAAATAATATTTAAAACCAAAAAATCAGGTGTCACAACCAGAATTCATTTGTGAATACTGATGAATGACACCTAAATTACTTTTTTACTAAAATTTCTATTTCGGCATTTGATAAACAATTACCTTACCTTTCCAATTTTCTTCAGCAAATATCAAATATTCACCATTAGAACGCCGAAAAGCACGAATACCATAAGGAATATCTACCCAACCACTTTCTCCACCAACTTCTGGACCTGGTTTTAACTTGCGGACTAAATTACCATTTGCAGCATTATAAACATGAACTTCCGCAGTTTTGAAAGTAATTGCAAACACATAATCACCAGCAACACTCATCGCTGCTGTTGCTATTTCTTTTTTACCAGTAGTGTCATAAGGAACAGTAGTACGCCAGCGAGGAGTACGATTTCCTTTACTCCAATTATCAAAACGTGCAATTTCTGAACCGACAACTTTAGCATCATCAACTAATGCTGGACGGTCTTTAGTAAAACCTGACAAATACATCGTATCGGTTTCTGGAAAATATTCAATTCGTCGCAAATCAGTAAACATATTAGGAGTTTTCTGCTTTTGCATGGAATTGTATGTGTAGATAGGATTACCTTTTGTATCGATTCCCTGTAAAGGATAACGCCGAATACCTACACCATCTAAAGTTCGCAAAGCTTTCCAAACATCACCTTTACTATCTACCCACCATCCCCCAATATAAGGATAATCTTGAGAGGTTTCATATTCATTTTTTTCAAAAGCACCATTCCCATTTTTGTCTCGCCATATCCATTCACCAGTACTTGGTTGAGAGGGAGGCCAATTTCCAGCAATAGATTTTTTACCACCATCATTTGTTCCAACAAACATTCCTGCGGGAATGGCAATTTTACCATCCGTATTAGGTTGAAACCGATAAATTTGCAAAAAGCTGTTGTACATATCGGTCAAAAATAAATACGGTTTACCTTTGATGCGACGGACAAAAGTTCCGTCTGGGGATGTATGTAAACGTGGATCTTGAGGATATTTGAAGGGGTTTAAGGTGTAAGCTTTGTAAGTCCATTGTTTACCAACAGGACGGCTATAATCCATTAAATATTGTTCATGTTTGGTAAAAACATTTACGCCATCAGTTTGAGGGTCTGTATCAGCATTATCTGTAAATATTAGTCCTAGTAATTGCCATTGTTGTTTTCCTGATGGAGAAAATTTTCTTAAATCTGTGCCGGATTTATTAAAGCCATTGCTGTTGATATAAATATTTCCGGCTGCATCTGTACCTAAACCAGTAATGCCATAAAATTTTAAACTTTGAACTTCTCCAGGGACACCACTGTAAATACCATTTTTTGTCCCAAAAGTTCCTGTTTGTGTAGGTTGGTTAGTGATGTTATAAATAAGAACTTTTTGTTGAGGACCATTTTCTGCTACTAATAATCTACCTTGATGATCAATAGCGATCGCTGTTGGTGCAACTATTCCTGTAATCTGTTGGGGTAATAATTTGCCAGTAGAGGAATAGCGGACAATTTTCGCCGGATTGCTATGTTTGTGATTTTGAATTATCCATAAGTTCTTCTGTTTGTCAATAGCGATCGCTCCCGGATTATTTACCGTAAAAGAGCTAATTTTCTGCATAGTATCCGTGTCATAAACCCGGATTTGATTTTCAGCAGCATGGCTAACAAATAATTTTTTTCCCAAAACTGCTAAACCAGTAATTTCACTTTTGTTACTGCTGATTAGCATACTTTTATCCCAACCACGTCCACCATTAAAAGGGGCTGGTTTTCCTGTTAAATCATAACGTCTAATACAGTACCAATTAGTTCCTTCTGGTGGATAATCCTGTTTAATATTATTCATACCACCCTGAATCATTGCTAAGTAAATGTATTTATTGTCTACTGCTACGGCTTTACCTCCACCACGATTCCAGCCATGAGTATCTTCTAAAATAGCAATCATTTTCCCATCTTTATACACTGCTGCTTCTGCACCAGCTTCATCCCAATGGCTATTAGTATAAATAGTTCCGTCAGTTGCTACATACATGGCTTCAATACTATTTTGCACACGCATTTTCCCAGCACCGACTGTATTACCAAGCCAAGAGGTTTTGTAGTCAAGTGCGGCAGTTTTAGGAGTTTTAGAAATAGCCTGATTTGAGATAATTTCTGTGTAAATCAATAGAAAAATACAACTGATACTGAGTAAAAAGGCAATCTTTTTACTTATCTGTAAATATCTACTAGGAAATTGAGCAGAAACTTTCAGGAACTTTAGCAATAATCTTTTGGTCATATAATGCTATCGACTTTTTTCGATTTCGTTCATCAACAATTAGTCTATAGATGCACATCCAAAAACGATCATCTGTAATTCTTGGATGAAAATGAAGTATTGCTGATTACTTCTTTAGCTAAGAACAAATTTAACTTTTAATCTGTTGGGAAATAAAATCTTCTCAGCTATCAAGTAAGACTCATAGTTTGAGTAAAATGTAATTCTTGGCACAGATTACCCAGCATCTAATTTAGCTGAGGGATGTAATCTTGATTTGCACCCGTTTAAAAAGTTGCAACTAAAGTATTTTTCCCGTTTTTTGTAGATTACATCCATAAAACTAACAAAGACTGATTTTAAGAAATCACTTTTTATCAAAACTTCATAAATAACTTATATTTTTTTCAATTTAATCTCAACCAATTGAAAAATATTTATGATATTCATCAGGATTTACCGAAATTTTCAGATATGTTACTCCTCTGATAAAATGAGTTTACGTACATATTTCTTTCAGCATGATCTATAATTAGTTAGGGTTAGATTAACTGATCGGGTGAGAACCAGTATTAAATTTATCAAGATAAGCATCTCTTGGTTAACAAGAACATCAAACTTCATCTCCTAATTGGCAATTGACTTAAAATAATTCCTCATTTATTTTTTAATCTCTTTACTTAGTGCATAAGTTTTGAGGATATTTTTATACGTAAAGCTTTTATTTAGAATACAGCATATTTCAGGTAAATGAGGTACAAATTTGAGGAACAAAGCCTTACGCTAAAAGACTTTCAACCTTCCTGTTAAGAGTTCCCTGTTCCCTGCTGTAGTCGGATCAATTTAAAAATTAGCATAAATTTTTCAGTTTATCCTGTTTTTTAATTTGCTCAATTCAGCCTAAATTTTGTATATAAAACAACTAAAATGTAAAAGAAAAAGTTTAAAATTGACAACTATACATATCTCGTTAAATCTGGGTGATACTATCGATTTATTAGTAAATGCAAAATTACATAGATGCTTGCTTAATTTTTTAGAGGAGATAAATCTGTGGAAATCAACAAAAAACAGTATTATTCAGCATCAGCATCTATTTTGACTATAGGAAATGGTTGGTTTGCAAAAACTCCCGGAGGATTAGAAAGATATATTTATGAATTAACTCATAAATTAGCAGCTAATCATGACCAAATAGAATTATGTGGAGTAGGTTTACCAGAAAATACGCCTGATATCCCAATAAAGCTAACTAATTTAGCTTCTCCAGATAGTGCTATTTGGAAAAGGTTATTGTCAATTCGTAATAATTTCCAAAAAACTAGAGTAGGTAAACCTGACGCTATTAATTTACACTTTGCTTTATACAGCTTTCCACTTTTAGATATTTTACCTAAAGGAGTACCAATTACTTTTAATTTTCATGGACCTTGGGCTTCGGAAAGTAAACAGGAAAAAGTTAATAAACAAATTAGTATTTTTCTCAAACAATGGATAATTGAAAAAACGACTTATCATCGATGCGATCGCTTCGTGGTTCTCAGTAAAGCTTTTGGTCAAATTTTACACCAGCATTATCAGATTCCTTGGGAGAAAATTTATGTTATTCCTGGTGGGGTTGATATCGATCGCTTCCAAATTACTGTCTCACCCCAAGCAGCTAGACAACAATTAAACTGGCCAGGCGATCGCCCCATTTTATTTACATCCCGTCGCTTAGTACATCGCATGGGAATTGATAAATTACTTCAAGCATTGGCGATAATTAAACCCAGAATTCCTGATGTTTGGTTAGCAATTGCTGGACGTGGACATATTCAAGCAACACTACAACAGCAAGCACAAGAATTAGGGCTAGAAAACAACGTTAAATTCTTAGGTTTTTTACCCGATGAACAATTACCTCTAGCTTACCAAGCGGCTGATTTAATGATTATGCCTAGCCAATCTTTTGAAGGATTTGGTTTAGCAATTCTAGAATCTCTAGCTTGTGGAACTCCAGTTTTATGTACACCTGTAGGGGGAATGCCAGAAGTTTTACAAAGATTTTCACCTGATTTAATTACTGATTCTATCTCTGTAGAAAGCATTGCTGAAAAATTAGAACAGGTAATTTTAGGCAAACTTCCCTTACCCACTAGAGAAGAATGCCGTAATTACACAGTCAGTAATTATGACTGGAAAAATATCGCTCAACAAGTAAGACAAGTAATTTTAGCTTAATTAATAGATGTTATGAAAATCTTGTTTTTAGACCAAAGCGGAAAACCAGGCGGCGCGGAATTGTGTTTAGTTGATATTGCCAAACCTTATAAACAAAATTCCCTGGTGGGTTTATTTGCAGATGGTGATTTTAAAAAGTTACTGCAACAGAATCAAATTCCTGTAGAAGTTTTGACAAATCAGGCAATTAAAGTTAAAAAACAAAGCAATTTCCTACAATCTATAGGCAGTTTAGGACAACTAACACCCCTAATTAATCAAGTAATTCAACGTGCTAGGAAATATGATTTAATTTATGCTAATACTCAAAAAGCTCTAGTTGTCGGTGCAATAGCTAGTTTTTTTGCTCGTCGTCCCTTAGTCTATCATTTACATGATATTCTTTCCCAAGAACATTTTAGCAAAACTAATCTATCTATTGCTGTCACTTTAGCTAATACCTTTGCTTCCTTAGTAATTGCCAATTCCCAAGCTAGTAAAACGGCATTTTTGCAAGCCGGAGGTAAAACAGATAAAGTTAAAGTTGTCTATAATGGCTTTGAACCAAAAAATTATCAAACTAATGTAGATGAAATTCAGCAATTAAGACAAAAATTAGCAATTGATGATCAGTTTGCGATTGGACATTTTAGCCGTTTAGCACCTTGGAAGGGTCAACATGTTTTAATTGCGGCTTTGGCAGCATGTCCACCCCAGGTAACGGCTTTGTTAGTCGGTGATGCCCTTTTTGGTGAGCAAGATTATAAACAAGATTTATATCAAAAAGTGGCGGCACTCGGACTAGAAAATCGGGTTAAATTCTTGGGTTTTCGTTCCGATATTCCTCAATTAATGGCAGCTTGTGATTTAATCACTCATACTTCCATTGCACCAGAACCTTTTGGTAGAGTTATTGTTGAGGGAATGCTGTGCGGTAAACCTGTAGTTGCGGCTAAAGCTGGTGGGGCAATAGAATTAGTAGAAGATAAAGTTAATGGTTTTTTAGTTTCTCCTAATCATCCACAGGAATTAGCAAAAGTAATTAATTATTGTTTACAGGAAAGTGAAAAAACTGCTGAGATTGCTCATAATGGCAGAGTTATGGCTAGTCAGCGTTTTGATGTGAATATTATTAATCAACAAATTGCTGAATTGCTCAAATCATTTTAAGTAAATCAATTTTGGTTTATAGCTATCCTCAATGAATGGTGAACAAACCCAAAGCCAGATGGCTGGACTTGTCGGGGGTGAGGACACGGCATAGATTTGATTTCGGTTTGATAACTATATTTCTAACGCCGTGTCCCTACTTTGAATGTTAAAAACAGTAATTTCTCAACTTAGTTTTGGTTATTTCTAAGATGTACGAATGCCAAATCTATTAAGGATTCTTTTGATTGTGGCCGTATTTTCTCTCAGGGTTGTTTTTGTATCAGCGTCGATTTTCCAAGTTACGGTTTCATTAAACCAATCCCATCGGACTACTGGCTGTTCATTACGAAAGCCAATACTGACTCCAGCATCAGGGGCAGCAGATTGTACTAATTTACTGTTTTTAAATTCGTAGTAGCCATAGGTAACTCCATCTATACTGCTTTTCAGATAGATTGGTTTACCTTTAACTGCACAAAGTTCGTAGAGAACTTGATTACCGCTTTCGGTTAATTTTAGTTTCTTTTCTTGGCAGTTTTTGGGGGCTTTGTCGCCTGTAAATTCTGCTATTTGGTTTTTTCTGAATCGGTTGTAGGCTGCGTCAGCATTAGCGATTGATGGCGTACCGACAACTAAGCCGATACTGACTAAACTGCAAAGTATTTTATTCATTAATTGCGGAGAATTAAGTAAGGATTAAATCTTGAGCCAACTAAAATAAGCGCTGTTTTTCTTTGCTGAGTTCCCAACCTTTTTTGTTGCGATTGGTGCAGGTTACTCCAGTTGTTTTTGAGGTACATACAAAACCATTTTTGCGCCAAGTCTGACCATATTTCAAAACTGGATGTTCGGGATTATATATTGTGTCACCGTGGCAAATTCTACTGGGTTTACCAGTCAAATTCATGGCAAAAGCATTACCCCAGTCTAGTGGGCAGTCTTTGGGTTTAGTTGGTAGTTTGGCTGTGTTTTCTCTAATGTCGCAGCGTAATTCACTATCGTATACAGTACAATGAATGTTACCAGTAGGTGTCTGAAATCCTTTTGTATGAACATTTGCTTGTGCTACAAAAGTATTTATATTTACCAATGTTGCGGTACTGGTAAGAGTAGCGATCGCTATCCAAATATTAATGAATTTCATTGCTCGCTCTTGATCAACCTGAGTGATAGATTTAACGTAACTTTCAGTTTAGTTGATTCAATAGTACAAGTACGATGAAATTACAATTTTTTATAATTTTACAAATTAATTAGGGCGGGCAAGATGCCCACCCCACAATGTTTTGATGTAATTAACTTGATTAAGCTGCTTCCCTGATTGGTGCAGGGGTGGTGACTTCTGGAAATGGCAGGGAAAGTTGTTCAGCTTGAGGAACTGCGGCTTGTTCTAATACTGTTACTTCTATATTTACACTGACTAAATAACTGCCTGTGTCTGCACCCACCGCTTCAGCAATTAGTCTGGCAATATCTGGACGCTTGGCGGTAAGTGGTTCACGTAAAATGCATCTATCCCATTCATGCTTGGCAGTTGGATTAAGATTGAGAATGTAATGCTTCATCATAGGAATAACCTTGTAAATCCATCTTCCAGAAGTTCTTTAGCTGGTGGACGCTATGGATCTATTATAGTACATAGATACTAAGAAGGCAAGGGATTGGGAGGTGGGGAGATGGGGAGATGGGGAGAT
>DATGXQ010000361.1:0-7561 GCA_035298905.1 Nostocaceae cyanobacterium
TTATTCTAAATCCAAAGAGATGCTTAAATTGTCTATTCGCTTAGTCATATATTATCTTAAGTATCGTACTGTGCCAGTACCAGCTTAACAGAGTGTTAACTAGTTGCCTGGGCATCTTTCATACCGCATTTATGCAACGCCGAAATTTATCTGTCATGTCTATTGTATTAAAATAAGTTTAAACTTCTTCATTTAACATCCGACGCAAATCATCTAAAGGTGATTCTGGTTCTGGTGAAAAAGTTACATTTTCACTGCTATTAGACTTTGTATCTTCTTCAGGTTCTACATAAAATTCAATGCTGATTTTAAATTTGAAGTTTCCTTTTTTCCAAGTTGTAGAACCTAGATTTAAGATTTGACATTCCACGCCTGTAGTAAAGATATTTTCCCCAGAATCATTAATAGATATATTTTCATCTTCTAAATTTTGTTGTAATTTAAAAGCTAATGAAGATTCTGATGATTTATGTAAGGCTTTTCTGATTTGACCTATTCTATACATTTTGCCTTCAAATTCTACAACATCATCGTCGTTACATTCTATTAGGTTAAATTTATCTGCCATGATTTCTCCTTTCTTGATTTCTGGAAAATTAAATTTTTAAAACTTGGGTAAACACAGAAAATTATCTGCATTTACCCGAAATTAATTCTCAGATTATGTCACATTTTCAGCAACAACTAAATTATCATTTTGTACATCCACTTCACCAATTAGAGGGAGAAAATAATCATATAACTGCATAGCTTGTAGACAAGAATTTATTCCAGATACCGCCGAATTATACTCCTTAATTTTCTCCTCTGCTGCACTTAACAACCGCCGATTATTGGTAATTTTTTCCTCAGCTTCTTGTTCCAAAGTTTCTTCTAAATAAGCTCGTGCTTGAGGATATTGCTGTACAATATTATCAGCTTGTTGTTCCGCCATTGGTAAGAGGTGAGTTTTTAAAGTTTGGTTGACAGTTTGACGGTAAGATGTGCGGATGGTGTGAGAAACTTTTGGTTCAAAATCTAACTTTAATAATTGCCTAATTGCCGGTTCTGCTTCCACCATACTTTCAGCGTCATAACCTTGAGAAGTTTGCTGTAAAGTTTGGCGAAATTGATAGATAGAAAATGTCCCCTCATCGTAAAATCTAGGACTTTCGCGCACGAAGCGATCGCATTCTACACTTGCTGAACTTATTAAGGCTTGATAAACCAATTTTTCTACTAATTTAACCTGTTGTTCTATTCCTCCATCATTCCCCAATAAGCGATATAAATGACGATAATATTCTGACTTACGAATCCTTTCTAATAACCTTTGAAACAGATTATTAACAATCTGTTGGGAAGATTCAATTAAAATATCCTCCAACTGATTTGCTAAGTAATAAAACGCCTCGACTAAAATCGCTAAAAAAGGTGCAGTCGCATTGCGGGGATGACTCAAAGTTGCACGTTTGTAAGCATCTGCTACAGAAAAGTTATCTAGTAACTCATCTAAACGACGAATCATTCTTGATTGTAATTGGCGAAAATCCGCCTCAAAGTCTTCACAACCGTTATTAATGAGTCTATTTACTTCTGCTGTGATATGTTGACTAAAATCTTTTCCTGCTTGCTGGAGTTGTTGATTTAGGCGTTGTAATTCATGCGCTTTCATACTCTCAATTTCTTGAGGTTGACTTTCTAAATCTCGTTGTAAAGCTTGATAATATTTCTTCAGCTTAATACAAATATCTCCCAAATCAATAGCCAGATTTTTAAATAATTCGGGACGCTTTTCTGTTGTCAGATAGTTAGTGATAGCCGTACGAAATTCTTCAATTCCACTATCTTGAATTAACTGATTAATTAACGGTGTTCCCTGTTCCGTCAAAATCCGCACATAATTTTCATTGGGAGTTTCAAAACTGTTAACAGCAATCCGAAAGCTATTAGGTGATAATTTCCCAGAATTTACACAATAACGATTAAATTCACTAACAAATTGTGGTGTTTCTTCTGTGCCATTTACACCTTGAACACCGATAGCAAAAATCGAATCTAAACCAAAGCGATCGAGTCTATTTGTCTGTTTAATCTGACTCCCAAAAAATCCTAATAAACCACTGGTTTTGTAAACTCTATTGGTATCACGAAATTGTCCATTAATTAAATCATCTAACCTTTGTCGCAGTTGGGTATTGTACCAAGTTTCATCAATGCGATTGAATACATAAAAAACCCGATCTCTGATTCCCGCATTCTCCCGCATTCTTTCTAAAAGTTCAGTTTCTTCTTTTGTCATATCACCGGCTGATGCAGATTTAAGAACACATACCACAGCCGAAGTATCAGGATTTTGAATTTTGGCGTAAGTTAATTTGGCATCACTTTCTACTGGTGCATCAATTCCTGGTGTGTCAATAATTACGTTGCCATCTTGTAACAATGGATGATGACAATAATATTCAATTCGTTTTAAAACCGCGCTATTACTACCACGTCGCGCATATCCAGCCGCTTCTTTTAAATTAGTAAAATTCAATTGTTCCATAGAATAGGTAGCATTATTAACAGTAAAGATGCGATCGCGGTTTGCCACATATCCTTCTAATAACAACAATAATGCCTTTGCTTGTTTTGCACGTTCTGATTTACTTTCACCACCTTCTTGTTGAATAATTGCATGACAACCTTGACGGAGTAAATCAATTACATCAGCTTGATGAATATTATTTACTGTCTTAAAACCTAAGCGTTGAGATAATGCTACTGCTTGAGTTTGAATTTCCGCTTCACTTAAAAATGTCAAAACTACTCTTTCTTGATCTGCTGGCGCGTACTCAATTTTACATTCTGTTCCTGTCGCGTGTCCCTCTGCACTGTATAATAATTCTCTCTCTAATAGCGCATTGATGAGCATTGATTTACCTGCGCTAAATGCACCAGCAAAGACAATTTCAAACTTTGGTGCAATGGCTTTACTTAAAGAAGTTTGTACAGATGTAATATCTTGTGACCGCAAAGATGCTTCTTGTTGTAAAAGTTGTAATATAGTCTCAACTTGAGCTTGCAAATTTTGGCACTGGGGTAGTAGGTTCAGCATACTGGGTATTAAAATTAAGCAAGTATATTCTAAAAATTTTCATCTCTGAGATGAAACAGTAGAAATACTGATGCTTAATTTAATTTGTTCGCGTGATTTTTCTCTGGTGAAAGAATATGAAAACCTTTGCAATCAGACTGAAACCCAATGCAGATTTAAAGCAAAGCTTAAGCAACTTTGCTAAACAGCAGAATATCCAAGCTGGATTTATTTTAAGTGCGATTGGTAGTCTCAAACAGGCGAAAATTCGCTTTGCAGATCAAGATGCAAGTGTGATATATGAAGAAAAGTTGGAAATTTTATCTTTGAATGGGACACTTGCGACCACAGGAGTACATTTGCACTTAGCGATCGCCGATCGATTTGGTAAAACAATAGGAGGACATCTGGTAGATGGATGTATTATTTACACCACAGCCGAGATTATTATCGGAGAAAGCACAGAATTTGTCTTCAATCGTAGTTTAGATCCAGAAACAGGCTACCAGGAACTTGATATCATCCAAATTAAAAATTAAAAATTAAAAATCAAAAAATGTAGATTTTCTGTCTTGTAGTGAATTGATATGACACCAAACACTTCCTAGATTCCTATTTCTCAATACTGATAGATTTAGCTATCAAATTCGGCTTTGATGAGTATTTCTTCCTAAAAATAAAAAACTACCTCCAGCGAAGGTCAGTCACCGGAGGACGTGATCAAAGACATTGGAATGTGGACTAGTCTGGATATAAATCTATCTTTGATTGCTTACATTTCCCCTCTATCTATGGGAGAGAATAACAATGAAAAACTTTCCATGAGAAATAGGTCAATTGTTAGAATTTAATTTTCCAGATTAAGTTCAAGATTAACCTGCTGTTTTTGTGTTAAACACATAGCGATTCCCTTTTCATAATAAGCCGCTTCATTAATAAAAATCGGCCAAACTGTAGACTCACCCTCATAAACGATCGTTTGATGGTCAAAAGTGAGAAAAATTGGGTCTCCTGGTTGTAAAGGTTGATAATCTCGGTCTTGTAATTGTGGGTGAATCATTGCGAAAATAGAACCATCTGCATTTTTTGGGTAGTCAATTACTGATAAGTGACGATAAATCGTCAAACTATCCTTAGTTGTGGGAATTTCACCTGTATTAAATTGGTGTATATAATCCAGAGTTTGATATACTAATTCTTCTGTTTGTTGGAATAGTGTTGCTTTTAAAACTCCTTGGGGAATAGCACCAACTTCAATCGCAAAACCCAACTCGCACAAAGAATTGAGAAATGGATTCTCTTCAACAGACGTAAAAGAACATTGATAAATTTTTACTAAAGGATTAATATAACTCAAATAAGCAGCCAGCTTGAAATTAAAAGGATGACTATTGACTAAAATAATCGTTAGTCCCATATTAGCTGTAGTGCTGTGTAAGTCCAAAATAAAATCTACTGGTTCAGTTGTTAGTTGTTGCTGAATAGACTTAGCACGTAATTTTTCATAACTAACTAAATTTGGCTGTTGTAAGTCTTGTCGCAAAAAACAGCGATTTAGGTCTTGATCTATATACCTTCTTCCAGCCGCAAAAGCCTGGGGATTAGCTAATAATGTTACAGTTTCAAAACTATCTCTAGCAATCAAATCAGGAAATTGACTAAACTTTTTAATCAGGTAAGCACCTGTAAACTCATTTCCATGAGTTCCCCCGACAACTGCTACTCGTTGAATTGGCTTGCTCATTCCTATTGTCATGTTAATCTAACTTTTGATCACAATTATAAATATTTTTTTACATTTTTCCTGATGGCTGTAAATTCCGTTGAAAAGACTATTTAGAAGTATATACCGAATCCTCTATACCAAAAAGAGCGCATCCATAAAGATGCAGTAGCAAAACCGCTTTAGATATGTCTAAAGTGGTTTTGTTTTTTGTTTCTAAGGATACTTTTTTAAAAAAAGCCCCCCGGTATTCAACCGAGGGATTCTGCAAGTCGGAATTATCGCACAAAGACATTCGCGCATCCAAGATAGCAACATGAAATACAAAAAATCTGCCAAAATGCCAAAAATAAAAAATAGTATATTTTTATGTAATTATGCACAAAATTATCTAAATTAGCTGTAAATAAATAGGATAATAGATTATCTAAAATTTGTATCTAAATACTCAAAATGACTGAACTTTACCCACTAATTGAACCTTACAGAGAAGATTTTTTACAAGTCTCTGATTTACATACAATTCATTTTGAAGAATCTGGAAATCCTCAAGGAAAACCCATTGTTTTATTACATGGAGGTCCCGGTGGTGGATGTTTACCAGATTATCGCCGCTATTTTCACCCAGAAAAATGGCGTTTAGTGATGTTTGATCAGCGCGGTTGTGGTCAAAGTAAACCCCATGCAGAATTAAGAGAAAATACCACCTGGGATTTAGTAAATGACATTGAAAAATTACGGGAACATTTAGGTATAGAACAGTGGGTAGTATTTGGTGGAAGTTGGGGAAGCACGTTATCTTTGGCTTATAGTCAAACTCATCCCGAAAGCTGTACTGGCTTAATTCTGCGTGGCATTTTTATGTTAAGAAATAAGGAATTACGCTGGTTTTATCAAGAAGGTGCGAGTTATATTTTTCCTGATGCTTGGGAGGAATATTTAAAACCAATTCCTGTGGATGAACGGGAAGATATGATTACAGCTTATTACAAACGTTTGACAAATCCAGATTTACAAGTGCAATTACAAGCAGCGCGTGCTTGGTCAATTTGGGAAGGAAGTACAAGTAAATTATTATTAGATCCGACGCTAATTGAAAAGTTTGGTGATGATAAATTTGCGGCTGCTTTTGCCAGGATTGAATGTCATTATTTTATCAATGGAGGATTTTTTACACTGGAAGATCAATTACTGAGAAATGTTGACCGTATCCGTCATATTCCCGCAGTAATTGTTCAAGGTAGATATGATGTAGTTTGTCCGATGATTTCTGCTTGGGAATTACATCAAGCTTGGCCAGAAGCGGAGTTTATTGTAGTTCCTGATGCTGGTCATTCGATGAGTGAAACTGGTATCCGTAGTGCATTAATTGAGGCTACAAATAAGTTCGCAGATTTGTAAAGGAAACGGGAAGCGATCGCCTGACGTTACTGAATCATTTGTATAAAATATTTTCCACACTTAAATTATTACATCGGTTCAGTAACAGCAACAAATTGCTGCTTTTTCCAAATGCCTGTTTTTTGGTTTAGTATTAGCGCAGATGGTAAAATGCCAGCTGCTAATTATACTTAACCTTCCCCGTTACTTGCGCTATTGGTGAAAATATTCTGTTTTCCTTTTTTCCTTAGCGTCCTGGGGGAAGCTATCTCCTGTCTATTGCGGTTTATTGCTTCAAAGTGACTTTCACCCAACCTATATCTTTACAAGTAACAGAAAATAGCGATCGCCTGGATCGTTACTTATCTCAATCTTTACCAGATTTATCCCGTTCACGGATTCAGCAATTAATTGAACAGGGAAAAGTGCAACTTAATGGTCAAATTTGCACTTCTAAAAAAATTAGTTTAAAAACAGGCGATCGCATTACAATAGAAATTCCTGAAGTGCAGCCTTTAGAACTAGAAGCGGAAGAAATTCCTCTAGATATTCTTTATGAAGATGACCAACTATTAATTCTCAATAAACCTGCTGGTTTAGTAGTTCATCCTGCACCCGGCCATGCTGATGGAACTTTAGTTAATGCTTTGTTAGCACATTGTCCGAATTTACCGGGAATTGGTGGGGTACAACGTCCGGGAATTGTCCACCGTTTAGATAAGGATACCACAGGCGCGATCGCTATTGCTAAAACTGATTTAGCTTATCAAAGTTTACAAGCACAACTCCAAGCTAAAACCGCCAGAAGAGAATATTTAGGAGTGGTTTATGGTGCGCCAAAAACTACAAGTGGAACTATTGATTTTCCTATTGGTCGCCATCCCCATGATAGAAAAAAAATGGCTGTTGTCCCTATTGAACAAGGAGGAAGACACGCTGTTACTCATTGGCAAATTCAAGAGAGATTAGGCAATTACACTTTAATTCTTTTTCAATTAGAAACAGGACGCACTCATCAAATTCGTGTGCATAGTAATAAAATTGGTCATCCTATTGTCGGTGATCCTGTTTATGGTTCTGGTCGTTCTGTAGGTGTGAATTTACCTGGTCAAGCCTTACATGCTTGGCAATTAAAATTACAACATCCTGTCTCTGGAAATTGGATTGAAGTGACAGCACCACTACCGGAAAGATTTACCACTTTACTAGATATTCTGCGTCGTCGTGTGGATAAATAAACGTAAGAATTTAGGAGTCAGAATTCAGGAGTCAGAATTCAGGAGTCAGGAGTCAGAATTCAGAATTCAGAATTCAGAATTCAGAATTCAGGAGTCAGGAGTCAGAATTCAGGAGTCAGAATTCAGGAGTCAGAATTCAGGAGTCAGGAGTCAGGAGTC
>DATGXQ010000362.1:0-36511 GCA_035298905.1 Nostocaceae cyanobacterium
CATGCTGGCTATATTAAAGATGTAGATATTTTGCGGGGCATAAACTTTTGTGTACGACCGGGGGAACTTGTCACTGTAATTGGACCTAACGGTTCAGGTAAATCCACCTTAGCAAAAACCATCTTTGGGTTGTTGAAACCCCACACAGGTACAATTACCTTTAAAGGGGAAAATATCGCCGGTTTAAAGTCAGATCAAATTGTTCAGAGGGGAATGTGCTATATTCCCCAGATAGCTAACGTTTTTCCGTCTCTCACCATTGATGAGAATTTAGAAATGGGGGCGTTTGTTCGCAATGTGCCACTAAAACCCCTCAAAGATAAAATATACACCATGTTCCCCAGGTTGAGCGATCGCCGTAAGCAAAGAGCTGGTACACTCTCAGGAGGGGAAAGACAAATGTTAGCTATGGGTAAAGCTTTAATGTTAGAACCCAGCTTACTATTATTAGATGAACCTTCAGCCGCTTTATCACCCATTTTAGTTACTCAAGTTTTTGAACAAATTAAACAAATTAACCAGAGTGGTACAGCCATAGTTTTAGTAGAACAAAATGCCAGAAAAGCCTTAGAAATGGCTGATAGAGGTTACGTTTTAGTATCAGGTCGTGATAAAAAAACTGGAACCGGTCAAGAATTATTACATGATCCTGAAGTAGAACAATTGTATTTAGGTGTAGGTGCAGCCAAAGCACATTAACCAATTTCCGAATAAAAATACAGAGATTTATTGTGATTTATTTGGTGCATTTTGTAGGGACACAGCAATGCTGTGTCCTTTATACTGGTTTTGAATTTTGCTGTGTATCTCTAATAACAAAAATTACTGTAATTCTAAATTTTAGAAATTATTGATAAGATAAGAATGATTGAACCATAAATACACCTTTGTGTAGCGTTTTTAGGTAAGAAGGAAAAATCTTTACTCATCTTACAAAATTTCTCTTTATTTGTAATTAGGTTAAAATCATTACTATGCGTATAGAAGAACTACATTTAGAAAATTTTAGAGGCTTTCAACAGCTTGACTTGAAATTCCCCTCCACAAATTTAGCTGTTTTTATAGGTGTTAATGGTTCGGGTAAGTCATCACTTTTAGATGGTATTGCTATACATTTAGGACAATTTGTATATGCTTTACGTAAGACGAAAGATATTTTTTCAACTTTGGGTATGACTGATGATGATATTAATATAAATTCAAATAAAACTAACAACTTCATTAAATTAGAAAATGAATTAGATATAAAGCTAGTCTTAGAAATCAATCGAATTAGAGATAAGATTGGCTTTAAATCAAACAAAGCTGAAATTAATAGATATATTACTCATTTATTACAAGCATTAGAAGATAAAAATAACTTAAGTTTACCATTGCTTGTATATTATCAAACAAAAAGAATAGTCATAGATTCTGCATCTAGAAACTATCCTACACGAGACTCTAATGAAAATGAAGAGTATAAACAATTTATTCGTAAATCTAATCAAATCGATGCATATAAAACAGCTTTTTCAAGTCAGATAAATAATTTTCGAGAGTTTTTTGATTGGTTTAAAGAGGAAGAAGAATATGAAAATGAAGTCAGATTAAGAGAAGATAGTAGCTTTAGAAATCCTAATCTTGAAATTGTCAGAACAGCACTTAGTAAATTTTTACAAGGCTTTCCTAATACCCAATTCTCTGATTTACACGTAGTTCGTGTAAGTTCTAGTCGAGAGGGTGGGATTCGTCGTTTAATCAAACCATCATTAGTTATCAAAAAAAATGGTAAAGACTTTAAACTAGAACAGCTTTCCGATGGTGAAAAAACCTTATTGATGTTAGTCGTTGATATAGCCAGACGGTTAGCAATTTTAAATCCTGGTATTACTGATGCTTCAGAACTGCTAGAAAAGGGTAAAGGAATAGTTTTAATTGATGAAGTAGATTTACATTTACATCCCCAATGGCAAAGAATTGTTTTACCTAGCTTCACCAGAACATTTCCTAACTGTCAATTTATTGTGACAACTCATTCACCTCAAGTCTTGAGTGAAGTAGATAGAGAAAATGTCTTCATTCTTGAAGATTCCAAAATTATCGAAGTCACACCCCATACTTATGGTAGAGACACTAACTCAATACTTTTTGAAGTTATGGGTGTAGAAAAAAGACCGGTAAAAATGCAAGAAAGACTAGACAAATGCTTTGAAATGATAGATGATGGTAATTTAGAAGCGGCTAAATCAGAACTGCAAAAATTATCGGAACTGCTGGGAAATAATGACCCGGAAATAGTTCGAGGCTATACACTGATTGATTTTTTAAACAGGGTAGAATGAAACGCATTATCAAAGGTAAAGAACCTAATTGTCTATTACAATATCGACAAATACCAGGTGCAACTTATGAAGGTTATCATCCTAAAGACAATTTAAAAAAAGCTTTGTTAACTGAACAAGGTTACATCTGTTGCTATTGTATGCAACGTATTTCGGAAGAAAATATGGAAATTGAACATTGGAAACCTCGATGTGAAGGTAAATATCCAGAACTTCAAATCGATTATAAAAATTTACTTGCTTCTTGTTCAGGAAACAGAGGTAATAGAATAGCTAACCAACATTGTAATGCAAGGAAAGGAGAAGAGGAGATTACTATTAATCCCGCAGATGATTCTAAAAATTGTGAAAATTACATTAAATATAAATCATCTGGCAAGATTATTTCTGATGAGCAAAATATTGACCATGAGTTAAATAATATTTTAAATCTTAATCTGCCAACTCTGATAGAAAATCGAAAAACAGCATTAGATACTATAGTTAATGCCTTAAATAAAAAATTTCCTAATAAACCTTGGTTAAAAGAAGCTATCAGTAAAGAAATTGATAAACTTAGCAGCAAGGACTCGGAAGGTAAGTATAGTCCTTACTGCCAATATGTTGTTTTTTATTTAAGAAAGAGATTAAACTAAATGCGTAGGTTGCCACCTTCCTCCAAGTATAATCTTATTTACTTCAAAAAATAATTACTCACCTTATTAAATTACTCTTAAACCGTGTAATCAGGTACTCTTGTTAACTGCTGGTTTTGATATCTTCCTGAATAGCTAATATTCTTTATCAAGTAGAACAATTAAAAAGTAAGTCTGCAATCATATCTCAACTGATACAAGACGGTAAGTTAAAAATTGCCGGTGCTGTTTACAATCTGGATACAGGTAAGGTTGATTTTCTAGGATAAAAAGTAAGGATTCAGAATTCAGAATTCAGAATTAAAAAGACTTTAAGAGTCAAGCTGACTGAAATTCTCCAAATATCACTACTATCGATTCCTCTTTTGGTAACTATTCTGGCTCCTGACTCCTGACTCCTGAATTCTTACCATAAAAATTATTTTGCTTGCTAAATTATAGTTTTTGCTGACTATGATGATAATTATAACTTATAAAGAGTATCCTTAACTGAACCATAGAGAAAAGTCTTTGTATACTATATATTTCTTGTATTATTGTTTACTTTTATTCTGATCCTAGATTTTGGTATATTTTAGAGTAATACTAAGCAGTTATGCTATTAATGTTGTAGCAATAAATAACTATACACTTCACCTTAGACACTGTTTGAAGGTGGGGAAAGAGTTTTATGTCTTTACAGCAGTTTAGTAACCAATTTACCAATTGGAGAGAGCAGGAACTATGGGTAGAATCACTGGATTTGTCGGACGGCGTAATTTTTTACAACTAGCAGGGGCAGCTAGTTTAGGTGTGGGTGCAACTGCTGCTAGTGGTTTACTCTGGACACCACAACCTGCTATTGCAGAAAAAACAGGTGACACTGGTGTAAAAGCTAAACCTGTGAACCCTGATGAAGCCATAAAAAGATTGGTAGAGGGAAATAAACGCTTTGTTGAGGGAAAACGTCTTAACCCTAACCAGTCAAAATTACGTTTACAAGAAACTGCTGCTGGTCAGTACCCTTTTGCTGCTATATTAGGCTGTGCTGATTCCCGTGTTCCCGCAGAAATTGTTTTTGACCAAGGTTTAGGAGATTTATTCGTCGTCCGAGTTGCAGGTAACATTGCTTCTCCAGAAGCGATCGGCAGTTTAGAATTTTCTACAGCTGTGTTAGGATCACAATTAATCTTGGTACTTGGTCACAGTAGTTGTGGTGCGGTAAAAGCAGCAGTCAAAGGTGATCCTTTACCTGGAAGAATTGGAGCATTCGTAGAAGAAATTAAACCAGCTGTAGAAAGGGTTAGAGGTAAAGCTGGAAGTTTTGAGGATAATTCTATTGTAGCGAATGTGCAATATCAAGTGCAAAGGTTAGCAGAGAGTTCGACAATTTTGGGCAACTTAGTTAAGGAAGGTAAGCTCAAAGTTGCTGGTGGAACTTATGACCTAAAATCAGGAAAAGTTGCCATTGTTACTTGATTTTTTGATTTTCATCAGTTTTACTAATTTTGTGGGGTGATGATCATCACCCCTTTGTTATTTTTCAAGGGAAAGAGAAACGCAGACTGCGTTTAAAATTCTTCAATGACACTCAAACTAAATCCAGAACACCTCCAAATCATCTACACCCATGCTGAAAACACCTACCCAGAAGAATGCTGTGGTGTAATGTTAGGTTATTTGGATGATGAGAGCAAAACTGTAGTCGAAGTGATACCGACTGCTAACGCTTGGAATACGGAAGCGGAGAATTTTGCAGAGGTAAATACAAAGCATAGTCACAAAGATCGCTATGCCATTGCTCCCCAAACTATGTTACAACTGCAAAGGGAAGCCAGAAGCCGTAGTTTAAGCATTATCGGTATTTTCCACTCCCATCCTGACCATCCCGCAGTTCCTTCAGAATGCGATCGCCTCTATGCTTGGCCACTATACTCATATATAATAGTTTCTGTCATTAACGGTAAAGCTAGTGAACTCCTCAGCTGGAGTCTAAACGAACATCACCAGTTTGAAGCAGAAGCGATCGCACATCTAAATTTATCGAACTCCTAAGTTAACAGTAGGTATCATTTTCCGTTAATATTGATACTCTTGAGCTTTTTCGTCTAACTGCTATGCTTAATCCTAATCTGGATGAAATCCAGTTGACAAAAGATGATTATGAACGCTATTCCCGCCATTTAATTTTGCCAGAAGTGGGAGTAGAAGGACAAAAACGTTTAAAAGCCGCTAGTGTCCTGTGTATTGGTACTGGTGGACTAGGTTCACCACTGCTGTTATACTTAGCCGCAGCAGGTATTGGCAGAATTGGCATTGTTGATTTTGATGTAGTTGATACTTCTAACCTACAAAGACAAGTTATTCACGGTACATCTTGGGTAGGTAAACCCAAAATCGAATCAGCGAAAAACCGGATTTTAGAAATTAACCCCTATTGTCAGGTTGATTTATACGAAACTCGTCTCAGTTCCGAAAATGCCTTAGATATCATCAAGCCTTATGATATCGTTGTCGATGGTACTGACAACTTCCCCACCAGATATTTAGTCAACGACGCTTGCGTTTTATTAAACAAACCCAACGTCTACGGTTCTATTTTCCGGTTTGAAGGACAAGCAACCGTATTTAACTATCAAGAAGGGCCAAACTATCGTGATTTGTATCCTGAACCACCACCACCAGGAATGGTTCCTTCATGTGCGGAAGGTGGTGTATTGGGAATTTTACCAGGAATTATTGGCGTAATTCAGGCCACGGAAACAGTTAAAATTATTTTAGGGAATGGGAATACTTTAAGCGGAAGATTGCTGCTTTATAATGCTTTAGATATGAAATTCCGCGAATTAAAGCTGCGTCCTAACCCAGTTCGTCCAGTGATTGAAAAGCTGATAGACTACGAAGAGTTCTGTGGTATTCCCCAAGCTCAAGCAGAGGAAGCAAAACAGCAAATGGCTAGTCAAGAAATTACAGTTAAGGAACTCAAAGCTTTAATTGATAGTGGTGCGAAGGACTTTCTGCTATTGGATGTCCGCAACCCCAATGAGTATGAAATTGCCAAAATTCCTGGTTCTGTGTTAGTACCTTTACCAGATATCGAAAATGGTGAGGGTGTCACGAAGGTAAAAGAATTACTCAACGGACACCGTTTAATTGCTCATTGTAAAATGGGTGGACGTTCCGCCAAAGCCTTAGCTATCCTTAAAGAAGCGGGAATCGAAGGAACAAATGTTGTCGGTGGAATTAATGCTTGGAGTAAAGAAGTAGATTCTTCTGTTCCCCAGTATTAAGAATTATGTAGAGGCGTTGCATATAACGTCTCTACAGTGTAATTTATAGTCAATTTTATGACTAGCGAGAAATCTTCATCCAGCATTCTTTGGGTACAGGTTGCGGGTTTAGCAGGGTTACAAGCCGCAATCACTTTAACTTGGTTAGTTTATAATGCTTATTTACCCCAACTTTTAGCACAGTTTGGTTTTCCGGCAACTTTAGCAGCTGGTTTATTAGTCATAGAAAATGCTCTAGCTGTAATTTTAGAACCTGTGATGGGGGGACTTTCTGACCAAACTAGATTTAAAATCGGAACTAGCTTTCCCTTTGTTTCCCTTGGTGTAATTTTAGCTTCAGCTTTATTTATTGCAATACCTTGTATAGTTACTTTTGTCCCACCGCTAGAAGTGCTAAAAGGAATTTTACCTTTAACTTTGGTAGCTTGGGCTATAGCAATGACTATATTTCGTTCTCCGGCTATTGCGTTTTTGGGAAGATACTCGACACCCAAAGAGTTACCTTTAGCAGCAAGTTTGGTGACATTAGCTGGTGGTGTGGTGGGAGCATTCCGAGGATATGCCAATCAGTTTATTCTTAGTTTAGGCGCAGTTTGGAGTTTTGCGATCGCTTCTTTTGTCCTCCTCGCAGCAGCTTTTACCCTCCGCTTCTTCAACCCCCCAGAAACACCAACCGCAGAACATTCCGAAAAACCCCAACTTCCCTATAAAAATTTAGCTTTAATCTTCCCAACCGGTTTAAGTATTGCTTTAGGTACGCGCTTCCTCTTCGATGCTTTAGGAAAAATCCTCAAAATTCAACTCCCAACCAGTGATATCGGTTTAGTGATGTTGTGGGTAGGCTTAGTTTTCGCTTTTGCTGCCTTACCTGCGGGATTTATGGGTTCAAAAATTGGTAATAGTCGTACAATGCTCATCGGAATCGGTGCAACCATCTTAGGAATTGGAAGTATGTTATATATAGGCGCACTCTTTCCCATTATATTTATCTTCGCAGGATTTAGCTTAATTGTCAACGGGGTAATTCCTTTTTGTTTGTATTTAATGCCACCAAAATGGGCTGGATTAGGTATAGGGATATACTTTGGTGGCTTTTCTTTGGCTATGAGTGGTTTTGGTGTAATGTTTCCCAAAGCGGAAGTTATAACACCAGGGTTTGGGGTAGTAGGGACGACATTGGCATTTTTGGTGGCTGGGGTGTGTATTTTTTTAACGCAGAGGAACGCGGAGGTTTAACGCAGAGGTACGCAGAGTAAGGTTGGTAGTTGTCAAGCTGAGTTGCAGTTAAGTAAGTTGACGTTCTATATAACGCCCCTACAAAGGTTTTGGGATAATCTGGTGGATGGAGTGGAAAAATGTAAGGATTCAGAATCCAGAATTCAGAATTCAGAATAAACAAAACTTCTAGCAATTAAAGTGATGGTTTTACAAAGTATTGAGCGTTTAAATTCTGGATTTGGCAAGCATTCTGGCTCCTGGCTCCTGACTCCTGAATTCTTACGGAGAAATGATTAAGCTATGGTAATCTCTGGTGATAAATAGACATCTTGGATGGCGTGAAATAGTTTTACTCCTTCCTCAAAAGGTCGTTGAAATGTCTTTCTACCAGAGATTAAACCTGTACCACCAGCCCGTTTATTAATTACCGCAGTTCTTACAGCTTCAGCAAAATCATTTTTACCAGAAGCACCACCAGAATTAATTAATCCTACACGTCCAGAGTAACAGTTTAATACTTGATAACGAGTTAAATCAATGGGATGATCTGTAGTTAAATCTGTGTAAATGCGCTCATTAGTTTTACCGTAACTTTTACCTGTAGCTTGGGCAATTGCCCCATAACCATTGTTACATTCTGGTAGCTTTTGTTTAATAATATCTGCTTCAATTGTTACGCCTAAATGATTGGCTTGTCCTGTTAAATCAGCTGCTAGATGGTAATCTTGATCTTGTTTAAAGGCATTATTTCTTAAATAACACCACAAAATTGTAACCATGCCATAGTCGTGTGCATATTTAAAGGCTTGACTAATTTCTTGGATTTGACGGCTAGATTGTTCTGAGCCAAAATAGATTGTCGCTCCTACTGCTGCTGCTCCCAAATTCCAGGCTTGTTCGATATCTGCAAATAAAATTTGGTCAAATTGATTGGGGTAAGTTAACAATTCGTTATGATTTATTTTGAGAATAAAGGGGATTTTATGGGCATATTTTCGGGAGACGCTACCCAGTACCCCCAAAGTGGTAGCCACTGCGTTACAACCACCTTCTATGGCTAGTTTGACAATGTTTTCCGGGTCAAAGTAAATTGGATTTGGGGCAAAGGACGCACCGGCGGAGTGTTCAATTCCTTGGTCTACTGGTAGAATGGAGAGGTAGCCAGTGTTTGCTAGTCTGCCTGTAGAGTAGATTTGTCGTAGATTACGCAATACTTGGGGAGAGCGATCGCTATTTATCCAAACTCTATCAATAAAATCTGGCCCTGGTAAATGTAATAAATCTTTAGAAACTTTGGCTTTGTAGGTCAGTAAGTCTTCTGCTTCCTTACCCAGCAGCGACTCAATAGTATTATTTTCCAAAAGAATTGTAGCCATAAGTGGTGACGAATTTTAATAAAGTTGGGAAAATTACTTTTTCTACTTGTTATTGACAAAACACTAATGTAAGAATTCAGAAGTCAGGAGCCAGGAGCCAGAATAGTTATTAAACGAGGAATCGATACTAATGATATTTGGAGAACTTCATCCAGCTTGACTCTTAAAGTCTCTTTAATTCTGAATTCTGACCGGAGGCGGAGCGTCTGGAGGCTCCGCTTCTGAATCCTGAATCCTTACACACTAATTCCTATTCATACATTTTGATTGAAAATTTTGTCTACTATCTATAGATATATATCTATGGATAAAACCGAAAAATATCTAAGCTAAAACAATAGCTCACTTGGCGGTAAAATCAACTAAAATTAAGACTGGGTAGCTACAATTATCTCTATTCACTAATTAATCAAAATTTAGTTTAATCAACATTTAATAAATTTGACTTATGTTAAGAAAACCTAAAAAGTATTGGACTCCTAAAAATTGGGCTAGTTGGAAACCTTTTGGTATTGGTGAACAGTATCCTAATAATTATTGGGAAGTTTTTCGGGCAATTTGGCTATCTCGTGACCAATTACCTTATGCTTGGAATATCCTCAACCAAGGTGTATGTGATGGTTGCGCTTTGGGAACTACGGGAATGAAAGATTGGACTTTAGATGGTATTCATCTGTGCAATGTCCGGTTGCGATTATTACGCATGAATACTATGCCAGCTTTTGACCCAGAAATATTAGCAGATGTTTCCCAATTAGCAACACAAAAAAGTTCCTACCTGCGGGATTTGGGTAGGCTACCTTATCCCATGTTACGCCAAAAGGGAGAAAAAGGTTTTCGGCGAATTAGTTGGAATCAAGCTTTAGAAATTATTGCTAATAGGATTCGTAAAACTATACCAGAACGCCTTAGTTTTTATGTTACCAGTCGTGGCACTGTGAACGAAACTTATTATACAATTCAAAAAGCTGTGCGGGCAATGGGATGTAATAATATTGATAATGCCGCAAGGATTTGTCATTCTCCCAGCACCGCAGGTTTAAAAGCAGCTTTAGGTGTTGGTGCAACAACTTGTTCTTATAAAGATTGGATAGGAACTGATTTATTAGTATTTATTGGTTCTAATGTAGCTAATAATCAACCTGTCACTGTTAAATATTTGCATTATGCCAAAAAAGCCGGAACAAAAATTGTTGTCATCAACACTTATCGGGAACCAGGAATGGAGCGTTATTGGGTTCCTTCGATTGTCGAAAGTGCAATTTTTGGCACGAAATTTGCGGAAGATTTCTTTTTAGTGAATACTGGTGGTGATATTGCTTTTTTAAATGGCACTATCAAACAGATGTTAGCTCATAACTGGGTTGACAATGATTTTATTACCAATTATACAACTGGTTTTGCAGAATTAAAAGCCAATTTAGAGCATCAATCTTGGGAAGAATTAGAAAAACTTTCTGGTGCTTCTCGTCAGGAAATGTATGCTTTTGCCAAAATGGTAGGAGAAGCCAAAAAAGCTGTTTTCGTTTGGAGTATGGGCATTACTCAGCATAGTTGCGGTGAAGATAATGTGCGAAGTATTATTAATTTAGCCCTCACCAAAGGTTTTGTCGGTCGGGAAGGTTGCGGTCTAATGCCTATTCGCGGACACTCTGGGGTACAGGGTGGTGCGGAAATGGGATGTTATGCAACTGTGTTTCCCGGAGGAAAACCGATAAATGCTGAAAATGCAGCAGAATTAAGTAAAATTTGGGGTTTTGATGTCCCAATTAATAAAGGTTTAATTGCACCAGAAATGATTGATGCTGCCTATCAAGAAAAAGTAGATGTATTATTTTCTGTAGGCGGGAATTTTTTAGAAGTTTTACCAGAACCAGAATATGTAGAAGGTGCATTAAAGAAAATTCCTTTGCGGGTACATGCTGATATTGTACTTTCTAGTCAAATGTTAGTTGAACCGAAAGAAGCAGTTTTATTATTACCCGCCACAACTCGTTATGAAATACCGGGAGGAGTGACAGAAACAAATACAGAAAGAAGAGTAATTTTTAGTCCTGAAATACCTGGCTTGCGTATTGGTGAAGCGCGTCCAGAGTGGGAAGTTTTTCAAGAATTAGGTAAATTAGTAAAACCAGAATTAGCAGATAAATTAAATTTTGCAAATACCGCCGCTATTCGTCAAGAAATTGCTCAAGTTAACCCCCAATATGCGGGTATTCAACATTTACAACAAGCGGGTGATCAATTTCAATATGGGGGTTCACATTTGTGCTTTGGTTGGAATTTTCCCACCCCAGATGGAAAAGCGCGGTTTTCAGTTTTGACACCACCAAAAAAAGAGTTACCAGCAGGGTGTTTTTGGGTAGCGACACGTCGGGGTAAACAATTTAATAGTATGGTACAGGAACGCAAAGATGCAATTACTGGTGCGGTGCGAGAAGCGGTGTTAATGAATGAAAGTGATGCGATGCGGTTGGGTTTGAAGGATGGGGACAAGGTGATTTTGAGGAATGATTTAGGGGAATTTGTGGGAAGAGTGTATATAGCACCTATTCAGCAGGGAAATCTCCAGATACACTGGCCGGAAGGTAATATTTTACTAGATAAAGGCAAGCGATCGCTCGAAGGTGTGCCAGACTATAATGCAATAGTACATCTGGAAAAATTATGTGAAAAGATAGTGATACAATAGCATGTATTACTGGCGGTATTGCTAAAGCATTTTATGGAGGAGTACCAGAAAATATTGCTAGTTGGGCTTTATCTAAATTATATCAACACCTAACCAATATTACCACAAAATTTCAGTCCCAATATTGCCAATAATAATATTTTTAAATTAACCTTTACAATTGGGGATTTACTTATGTCACTAGCCAAAGAAATTGACCCTTACAAAGATGATCAAAAAGATGTATTATTTCCAACGGAAGAATTATATAGTGATGAACCTCCCTTGGAAAGCGATTTACATTTAGAACAAATGAACCTGTTAATAGACTGCTTAAAATTATGGTGGGAAAACCGCAATGATTTTTATGCAGCTGGTAATTTAACAATTTACTTTAGTCCCCAACAACTCAAAAACGAAGATTTTCGGGGTCCTGATTTTTTTGTAGTGTTGGATACTGATAATCTACATCGTGATAGCTGGGTTGTTTGGCAAGAAAATGGAAAGTATCCGAATATAATAGTAGAATTGCTGTCTCCTTCTACGGCTTCCACAGACAGAGGTTTAAAAAAAGAAATTTATCAAGATATTTTCCAAACTCCTGAATATTTTTGGTTTAGTCCTAAAAATTTAGAATTTGCTGGTTTCATCTTGATAAATGGTAAATATCAACCTATCGAATCAAACTCCCAAGGTTGGTTATGGAGTCAGCAGCTAAATCTTTATTTGGGAATACATGAAAATCAGTTACGTTATTTTACTCCTGAAGGTGAGCTAGTTCCTACATATCAAGAATTAGCCGACCAGAGACAACAAAATATAGAACAGGAAAAACAACGTGCTGACGAAGCACAATTATATGCAGAACAAGAAAAACAACGTGCTGACGAAGCAGTTGCAGAATTGAAAGCACTAAAAGCTAAATTACGCGAATTAAATATTGATCCAAATTCACTTTAAATTCACTTTTTTGGTTGATATTACTTATGTCTAATCCTAACGAAATCGAACCTCAAAAAGATGATTTTTTTCCTCCTGAAGAGTTATATAGTGATGAACCACAGTTTGAAAGCGATTTACATTTGCATCAAATAATTACGCTATTAAATAGTTTAAATGAGTTATGGGAAGCTCGGAATGATTTTTATGCTACCAGTAATTTAACAATTTATTATAGTTCTCGTCAATTGCCATCAACAGAATTTCCGGGGCCTGATTTTTTTGTCGTTTTAGGAGCAGAAAAGCGAAATCGCAACAGCTGGATGGTTTATCATGAAAATGGGAAATATCCTAATGTTATTATTGAGTTGTTGTCTGAACAAACTATTTCCCTGGATAAAGGTTTAAAGAAACAAGTTTACCAAGATATTTTTAGGACTCCTGAATATTTCTGGTTTGACCCATACAGTTTAGAGTTTGCTGGTTTTACTTTAATATCTGGAATTTATCAGCCACTTGTCCCTAACCCCCAAGAATGGATATGGAGTCAACAACTTAATTTATTCTTAGGAGTACATCAAAATCAATTACGCTATTTTACTCCTGAAGGTGAGCTAGTTCTTACATCTCAAGAACAGGTTGAAAAATATAAACAAGAATTTGAAAAATATCATCAAATTGCTGAACAGAAAAAACAAGAAACTAACCAGTATAAACAAGAATTTAATCTGATAATTTCTAAACTCAAAGAACTAGGAATTGACCCAGATATTAGTTAAAATTTAAACTGGGTCATTAGTTTGTGGAATAGCTATTTTAATCTTTATAAATCAGGATGTGCAAGTAAATAGTGCATTCCCAAACCTCCGCCTATTATCCAATCATCTCGAATTTCACCAAGTTTCCACAAATCATCACATAAAAATCCGACTGGGAGGTGTCCGAGAACTGCTGATTGATCAAAAGTTATTTCATCGTATCTAATCCATGTATCATTATTTCGCCAATTTACTGTATTACCAAAAGATATCCATACATTATTATTAGAATCACTGTCTAGCTTACCGCCAAGATCGCAGTATATTTCTTTTTGAACACTAAAGCCAAAACGCCCATCACTGTATTTTGTCCATAATTGATCAATTTTGTCTATTTGAGGTATATTTTTAAACATTTCTGCCGAAATATAATTTTGTGGACTTGCTAATGTCCTAATTATGAGTCGGCCCGTTTCTTTATCAGCCTCTTGCCAATTTTGTGCTAGTAACAGCTCGTGCAGTCTACTCAAGTCAATAGTAGTCATTATTTTCATACCTCTAAAACTTATAGTCAAGTTGTTTACTTATCTATACTAACATCTACTTAATTATGTCTGACAATAGTAGAAGCAAAACTAAAGCTACCGTCTGGGTAGTTGAGAAAGATAAAATACGCTCACGTTTAGACCAAATTACGACAGAAGAACCTTTAGAAATTCGGCTTACTTCTCCACAACGCACGGTTGCGGTGACTATGCGGACTCCTGGTGCTGATTTTGAATTAGCTGCTGGTTTCTTGTATTCAGAAGGAGTAATTAAAAGTAAGCAAGATATTCAAAAAATTAGTTATTGTGTAGATAAAAAAATCGACGGTGAACAACGGTTTAATATTGTAAATGTAGAATTAAAATCGGGTTTGAATCCAGATTTACAACCTTTAGAACGTCATTTTTATACTTCTAGTGCTTGTGGGGTTTGTGGTAAGGCTAGTTTAGAGGCTTTACGTTTACGGGGTTGTGAAGTTATCGCTTCATCTTGGCAAGTTACACCAGATATTATTTATAGTTTACCAAATCAATTAAGAGCAGCACAAAATATTTTTAGTTCTACAGGAGGTTTACACGCGGCGGCAGTATTTGATTTACAGGGAAATTTATTAAAATTACAGGAAGATATAGGACGACATAATGCTTTAGATAAATTAATTGGTGCGGCTTTATTGACGGATGAATTACCTTTAAGTAATCATATAATTATGGTTAGTGGTCGCTCTAGTTTTGAAATTTTACAAAAAGCAGTAGCGGCGGGTGTTCCTATTGTTTGCGCTGTGTCTGCACCTAGTAGTTTGGCTGTAAGTGTAGCGCAGGAATTTGGAGTTACTTTAATTGGTTTTTTACGAGATGAACGGTTTAATATTTATGCGGGACGGGAAAGGGTTATGGTATGATGAAGTTTAGCCCTGAAATCGAGTTTTTAGCCCTAAAATCAATTTTGGGCTAAAAGCTAAAGTCATCTAAAGATGACTAATAACAAATATTTATTAGTCTATATCAAGAAAATTGAAAAGATATGGAATATAGTGATGCTATTGTGACTATAGGTACAGTTAATTTTGAAAATTTAGTAAATTTCTATACTAAGCTACTAGAACAAGAACCGAAAAAGTTGATTCCTCAAGTGTATGCTGAGTTTAAAATTGCTAATTTGACTTTAGGTATCTTTAAGCCTAAACAAACTCATGAAGAGGAATTTACAAATGTGGGTAAAAGTGCGCTAAGTTTATGTATGGAGGTGAGTAATTTAGAAAAAGCGATCGCACATCTCCAATCTTTAGGCTATCCTCCTCCCGGAAATATCACCACCGCTTCCCACGGTCGAGAAATATACGCCTATGACCCTGACGGCAACAGGCTAATTTTACATCAATCCCCAATAACAGAAAAATAAATTAAAAATTAAAAATGTAAAATTAAAAAACAGTAATTTCTAATTCTGCATTTTTAATTGGAGCAAAGCGGCTAATGTCTATTAATCAAAACTACAAATTAAATCTAATCCAATGGTATCCCGGACACATTGCGAAAGCGGAAAAGAACTTACAAGAGCAACTAAAACGGGTAGATGTAGTATTAGAAGTGCGAGATGCGCGTATTCCTTTAGCCACTCATCACCCGCGCATTAGTGAATGGGTAGGAAGTAAAACACGGGTATTAGTTTTAAATCGTGTAGATATGATTTTGCCACAGGTGCGATCGCAGTGGGTAGAATATTTTAAAAATCAAGGTGAAACCCCCTACTTTACCAACGCGCAACATGGTCAAGGTATCACCGCAGTTTCCAAAGCAGCACAAGCAGCAGGTGTAGAACTCAATAAACGCAGAAAAGAACGGGGAATGTTACCCCGTCCAGTCCGCGCAGTCGTTATCGGTTTTCCCAACGTCGGGAAATCAGCATTAATTAACCGTCTGTTAGGACGACGAGTTGTAGAAAGTGCTGCGCGTCCCGGTGTCACCCGTCAACTGCGTTGGGTGCGAATTTCTGACCAATTGGAACTTTTAGATGCTCCCGGTGTCATCCCTTCTCGACTAGAAAATCAAGCCGCAGCTGTAAAATTAGCCATTTGTGATGATATCGGGGAAGCATCTTATGATAACCAATTAGTAGCAGCAGCCTTTGTAGATATTTTGAACGAATTGCTAGAAACAAATCCCGAATCTTTACCCGCAAATCCCTTATTTTCTCGCTACGAAATTGACCCAGTGATTCATACAGGTGAAGCCTATTTACATCTGTTAGCAGAACGTCGTTATCAAGGAGATGTAGAACGTGCTGCTAGACAAATGATCACTGATTTTCGTAAGGGATTATTAGGAACTGTCCCTTTAGAATTACCGCCCCATTAAAATCTCACTTTTGAGTAAGAAGAACGCAGTTTTAAGAACAGCATTGTCCCGGCTGTAAACACTATTCCTAAAACCAGGTTTTTCCAGCTTAAACTTTTACCACTTTCACTGATTAAGCAACCTTCCAAAATTATGGAAGGTAACAAAATTACCCAAATAGTCAAGATTTGAAAACAGACTATTTTATTTTTTGCTAACACAGTTAATATTGCTGCATTTGCAAAAGATTAGCACTAGTAAACCCCAAGGGCATGAATAATAAAACATTATTTACTAAGTCTTGGAAAGAACTGGAGTTGTGAAAACTAGCAACTAATTCTGATAGTGAAAAACTTGCAGGTAATGAAAAATCAAACGGGTAAACTGTAGCCAGAAGTACAATGATTACGTTACAGCGTTTCCCTGTCAGATGAGGTACATTAAAAAGGCTGTAAAGCTTGTAAATTAAGGGATTGACTGTACTTCACTTCAGCCGGAATAGCTATAACTAATAAAAGTGCTAAATTGATCAAAGTTAATTTGCTCTTAGCCATAATTTGTTCTGGTTCTTCAGTTCTCATTTTAATTAAATTAAATTAAATTAAATTAAGGAGTAGTAAGAAGAAAATTAATATTCAATAACCAGAAAGTTAGTTTATCAGAGCAGCCGATGGGTATTTATGTTAGCGGCATAACAAAAAGTGGTGAATTATCAATTAAAAATAGACAGTTTTATTCTCTGTCACAATGATACGCATATTAAACCTAGTTTTGTATTTTACTAACGTTTAGTGGGAGTAAAGAAAATATAAAGAATTAATAAAAATATTGTCAAGAGTTGCCCATTTGATCTTTTCTTAGCAAAATCATTACTGCTCTGTTGAGCAAGGGAAAAAATTATGTAATCTTAGATTTAGGCTGACTGTTCTGGTGTCTATACCATTATTTCGCCAAAGGGAAAGAAATTCTCTTAAGAGAATTTATGAGCTAACTGCTCTTTGTACTAGCATTGCTTTTAACATTATCTCAAGAAGTTATTTAGTAATATTGATTACATCTTAGTTGTCGTTTTGCCTTTAACAGTGTCATAAAGAATGAAGTTAGGACGGACGCGAACAAATCTGGTTTATTTGCAAAACTTGTTGTGATTAGCCAGATACATAATAGGAAACCAGAGTATGGCTTTCTGGCGCGTAAGTCCTGATTAGGGTTAACTGTCTACTTGTTCTCACTGATGCTTGCGCCCTCAGACTCCTATTTGGATGTATTATACTCATGACTGAACTTACACTACTCTTAAAAGAGGGAAATACTGAAACCGAGGTTTCCGTTACTCAAGATGCGTTTACCATTGGGCGTTTACCAGAATGTGATTTGTTTTTACCCTTTGGGGGGATTTCTCGCAATCATGCACGCATTGTCAAAAATGCTGATGGTAATTGGGCGATCGAAGATTTGGGGAGTAAAAATGGTACACAAATCAATCAACGCGCTGTTACCAGTCTTCAAGAGTTACGTGATGGTGATGTAATTTGGTTGGGTAATGTCAGCTTGGTGGTAATGTTGAAAAAGGATGTGGAACGAATACCGCCACAGTATGTACAAACTTTTACTGGTAGTGGTTCTGAACAAAGAACTATTCTGCGGAATGTCCAACAATTACAGGAACAATGGATCGAAGCGAGTGGTATTCATGGGGGTACAAGCAATAAAGATAAAACTATTGCTCGTCTGAAGGATTTAGTCAATATTGCTAAAAACTTGAGTGGTGCAGCATCAATTGAAGAGATTTTTTCTCAAGTGCAACAAGTGGTTTTTCGCTATCTGGATAGTATCGATCGCTTGGCTTTATTGATTGATGTACATGCTTCTGGCCATTTAGAGTTAATTAATTCTGCTACCAGAAATGCTTCCCAACAAAAATATTTAGCCTCTGATGGTAGTTGGATTAGTCGCAGTATTTGTCAAAAAGTATTTGAGGAAAAGGTAGCAATTCAAAGTGCTGATGCTCAAAATGATGAAAGGTTTGCAGGAGAACAAAGTATTTTAGTTAAAGGTATTCGTAGTGCAATGGCAGTACCTTTATGGGATGAAAATAAAGTAGTTGGTGTTCTCTATGCTGATGCTAATCTTTCTTCTTATCATTGGACAAGTGAAGGTGAAGAGGAATTAAGTTTTTTCTCAGCTTTAGCTAATTTAGTTGCTTCCAGTGTGCAACGTTGGTTATTAGTTGATAAACTCAAAACTGAAGAAGTTATTCGTCATCGTTTAGAGAGATATCATTCACCGGCTGTTGTGCAACAGCTAATCTCGGTGGGTGGTTTGCCAGATGGACGTTTACCACCAGCAGAAACAGAAATTAGTATTTTGTTTGCAGATTTAGTTGGTTTTACGGCAATTTCTGAAAGATTAACACCCACAGAAATCGCTCAGTTATTAAATAATTTATTTGAGGAAATGCTTAAAGAAGTATTTGCTTATGGTGGCACTTTAGATAAATATATTGGTGATTGTATTATGGCATTTTTTGGCGCTCCTGAACCACAGCCTGGCCATGCCGATCGCGCGGTGGCTGCGGGAATGGGAATGCTAGAACGTCTAGAACATCTCAATGCTAATAATTTTTGGCAAGAACCTCTACAGTTACGCATTGCTATTAATAGTGGTAAAGCGGTAGTTGGTGATGTGGGGAGTTCTCAAAGAGTAGACTATACTGCTTTAGGTGCAACTATTAATTTAGCCGCACGCATGGAAGGAATTTGTCCTCCTAGCGAATGTGTGATTAGTGAAGTTACTTACAGAATGCTATCTAATCCAGCCTATTTCCAAGAAATGGGAGATTATCGTTTTAAGGGAATTGACCGTTTAGTTAAAGTCTATCAAACTAAGTTACATTAACCTAAATTGGGGTTTTCACTCGGAATGCTATATTTGTTTATTGTCAGAATATTTAAACCCGATCTAATTTTTTGGGTTATTGAATGGAGGTGTTTTGAGGTTGTTGCTGACAACTAAAAAGGTCTATTCCCCAGGTAGCATAAAAAATATTTGAATCTTTGCATAAATAAAAGTAGAAATTCTGTTAAACCTACAGACGTAACTTATTAAGATTGAGTTTCCGTAAGAATTCAGGAGTCAGTAGTCAGAAGCGGAGCCTCCAGACGCTCCGCCTCCGGTCAGAATGCTGATCCAATAAGCAATAGATAGTAGTAATATTTCTGGAGAATCATTCAGCTTGACTGTAAAAGTCTCTTGAATGCTGAATTCTGGATTCTGTATTCTGAATACTTACGAGTTTCCTACTATGCTTTGTTACAAAATCTGTAACGCCAATCAGCAAAAGTAAACACGTCGGTTAATTTGAATTTACGAAATCTCTTACACCCTATTCCTTTCTTTCCAGTAAAGAGGGAAATGTTGTGGAGATGTTGCTGCTTGCAATGTCTCTGCACTTTCTAATTAAAATTTTGAATTTTGAATTTTTAATTGCTTATGCGATCGCATCTACATCCCCTGTTAGGTTTCTTCTGTGCTAGTACTTTATTAATAACAGCTAACCAAGCATTTGCCCAAACGGGAAGTTTACCCCCAGCTTTGGCTGATAAGATAATGCAAGACATGGCTTGGCGATCGTTTGTTCCTAAAAAAGAAGTGCGGATTACTCGTACTGAAAAAGCGACTTTTAACGGTTGCTTAGATGTTGCACCACTTGATAGCGCATGTACAGCTATTGCTATTCCTGGTTGGAAGGTAACAATAGAAGCGAGAAAGAATAAATGGACTTATCACACTATTCCTAATGGTAAATTTGTAGTCAATGGTTTAGCAAGTATTGATAAAGCAATTACAAATCAAGTTTTAGCAATAGCAGCTTGGCGTAGTGATTTACCGATTTCTCAATTAAGAATAAATTGGGTAGAAAATAAAACTTGGAGTAATAGTTGTTCTGATTTACCAGGAATTAATAACTGTATAAACGCTAAAATGCCGGGATGGCAAGTTACAGTTACAGACGGGAAAAACCAAACATGGCTTTATCGCACAGGTTTATCTTATTCAGTTTTATATAATTCTGCTGCTAGTAAAATTAATAAAAATATTGCTCAAGATTTTACTCAAGGAACTGCTAATACTATTTTACAAGATATGTCTAAACGTTCCGGCATTCCTGTAAAAGAACTACAAGTTACTAAAGCTGAACCCCGGACTTTTAACGGTTGTTTAAGTATAGCAACACCAGAAACGGCTTGTAATGAAATTGGTTTATTAGGTTGGCGCGTCATAGCTGAAGGTTATCAACAACGTTGGGTTTATCATGTTGTACCTGGTAAGGGTTTAAAATTAAATGGTGTAGAAAGCTTTCCTCGACAACTGCTTGATACTTTAATTAAAGATATTGCTAATTTTGCGAAAGTTCCTGAAGCTAATTTAAAAACTTATTGGATTGAGCAGAAAGTTTGGAATAATGATTGTCGAGGTCTTAATTCTATTAATTCTACACCCACTTGTAAACCTGGCTTTTTTCCTGGTTGGATTGTGAAAATAACAGATGGTTCACAAATTTGGACTTATCATACAGCCATTTTTCAAGGAGGAGTTTTACATTCAACTGTGAAAAAATAATTACACCAGGGAACAGGGAACTCTTAACAGGGAACAGGAAAGTTTAAATTTTCTTAGTATAAGACTTTGTTCCTAAAATTTGAACCTTATAAACATGAAAATTTCTGTATTGAGTTAGATCCCAAATTTTTTAAATAAGTCGGAGATATTTTGATTTTTTCGCTCAACTTATTAAGTATAATTGCATAATTAGATTGTAATTTAATTTTCAAAATAGTTGCGAAAGCTTAACATTCACTAACTAATTCTTGATTCACCGACTAAAATTTTGATTAGCTTCTGTGCTTAATCTGTGTAAGACTAGGAAGCTACCTAAAGCCATTCATGAACGGGAGGTTAGGTAATGGCTATCGCCACCATTAATCCCGCTACTGGGGAACTGCTTAAAGCCTTTGAAGCTCTAACAGATGCAGAAATTACTGCTAAAGTAGATTTGGCAGCAGAAGCTTTTGAGGAATACCGCCGGACGAGTTTTGATTTGCGATCGCACTGGTTGCAACAAGCAGCCGCAATTTTAGAACACCAAAAAACAGATTTTGCTAAAATCATGACCCTGGAAATGGGTAAACCATATAAAGCAGCGATCGCCGAAGTGGAAAAATGCGCTTTGGTATGTCGTTACTATGCCGAAAATGCTGCCAATTTCCTAGCTGATGTCAGCGTAAAAACTGATGCCAGTGAAAGCTTTGTGCGCTATCAGCCTTTAGGCATCATTTTAGCAGTCATGCCTTGGAACTTTCCCTTTTGGCAAGTTTTCCGCTTTGCTGCACCCGCATTAATGGCGGGAAATGTGGGTTTATTAAAACATGCTTCAAATGTTCCTCAATGTGCTTTAGCTATTGAAGAGATTTTTAACCATGCAGGTTTTCCCCAAGGGGTATTTCAAACTTTGTTAATTGGTGCGGCTAAAGTAGCCGATGTTGTTGCTGATGATAGAGTAAAAGCTGCCACCTTAACCGGTAGTGAACCCGCAGGTGCTTCCTTAGCGGCTACTGCTGGTCAACAATTGAAAAAAACTGTTTTAGAATTAGGGGGAAGTGACCCATTTATAGTATTAGAAAGTGCTGATTTACAAGCCGCAGTGGCCACAGCTACCGCCGCTAGAATGTTAAATAATGGACAATCTTGTATAGCTGCTAAACGCTTCATAGTCCAAGAAGCGATCGCTGATCAATTTGAAAAATTACTATTAGAAAAATTCCAAACACTCAAAATTGGCGATCCCATGCAGCCTGACACAGATTTAGGGCCATTAGCAACTGCCGATATTCTCCAAGATTTAGACGAACAGGTTAAAAAAGCCCAAAAAAGTGGCGGGAGGGTCCTCACAGGTGGGTATGCTTTCAAAGATCGTCCTGGTAACTTTTACCCTCCCACCATTATCATAGATATTCCTGTAGACCAGCCAATTGCCCAAGAAGAATTTTTTGGCCCGGTAGCGTTATTATTCCGCGTCCCGAATCTTGATGCTGCCATCAAATTGGCTAATGCTACTCCCTTTGGATTAGGTGCAAGCGCTTGGACAACAAACAAACAAGAAAGCGATCGCCTGATTAATGAAATTGAATCAGGTTCAGTATTTATTAATGGCATGGTGAAATCTGATCCCCGCCTACCTTTTGGCGGCATTAAACGTTCTGGTTATGGCCGAGAATTAAGCATTCAAGGCATACATGAATTTGTGAATATTAAGACTGTTTGGATTAAGTAGAAGGCTGGGGAGACGCGGAGAGGGGAGACGCGGAGAGGGGAGATAGGGAGATGGGGAGATGGGGAGATGGGGAGAAAAAATAAAATTTACCCAATACCCAATACCCAATACCCAATACCCAATCCCCAATCCCCCATACCCAATACCCAATACCCAATACCCAATTTACATTCGAGGGAATCTAAAGTGAATACTGCTGAATTATTAGTACAGTGTTTAGAAAACGAAGGGGTGCAATATGTATTTGGACTCCCTGGAGAAGAAAATTTACACGTTTTAGAAGCATTAAAACATTCCAAAATTAAATTTATTACTACTCGTCATGAACAAGGTGCAGCTTTTATGGCTGATGTTTATGGCAGATTAACCGGAAAAGCTGGTGTGTGTCTTTCCACACTTGGGCCTGGTGCTACTAACTTAATGACAGGTGTCGCCGACGCTAACTTAGACGGTGCGCCATTGGTAGCCATTACCGGGCAGGTGGGTACAGATAGAATGCACATTGAATCTCACCAATATTTAGACTTGGTGGCCATGTTTGCCCCAGTTACTAAGTGGAATAAACAGATAGTGCGGCCAAGTATTACACCAGAAGTAGTGAGGAAAGCATTCAAGCGATCGCAAACTGAAAAACCAGGCGCAGTACACATTGACTTACCAGAAAATATCGCCGCCATGCCCGTAGAAGGCAAACCATTACATAAAGATAACATTGAAAAAACTTACGCATCTTTTGCCAGTATCCGCGCTGCGGCTGCCGTAATTTCTCAAGCCAATAACCCTATTATTTTAGTAGGAAATGGAGCGATTCGCGCCCAAGCTAGTGATGCAGTCACGCAGTTTGCTACCCAAATGAACATCCCCGTGGCTAATACTTTTATGGGTAAAGGTGTCATTCCCTATACTCATCCCTTAGCCTTATGGTCAGTAGGATTGCAACAGCGAGACTTTATTACCTGCGGCTTTGATAACACCGATTTAGTTATCGCTATTGGTTATGACTTAATTGAATTTTCGCCGAAAAAATGGAATCCTTTGGGTGAGATTCCCATCGTGCATATAGCCGCTAATGCAGCCGAAATTGACAGTAGTTATATTCCCAAAGTTGAAGTAATCGGTGATATTTCCGACTCCTTGAATGAAATATTAAAAGTAGCAGATAGACAAGGAAAGCCTAACCCTTACGCTATTAGTTTACGGGCAAATATTCGTGCTGATTATGAAGAATATGCCCATGATGATGGATATCCCATTAAACCCCAAAAATTAATTTATGACTTGCGGCAAGTCATGGGGCCAGAAGATATTGTCATCTCTGACGTAGGCGCTCATAAAATGTGGATGGCTAGACATTATCATTGTCATAGTCCCAACACCTGCATTATCTCTAATGGTTTTGCAGCAATGGGAATAGCTATTCCTGGTGCTTTAGCAGCTAAATTAGTTTATCCCAATCGCAAAGTTGTAGCCGCAACCGGTGACGGTGGCTTTATGATGAACTGCCAAGAATTAGAAACAGCATTGCGTGTTGGTACACCCTTTGTCACCTTAATATTTAACGATGGTGGCTATGGTTTAATTGAATGGAAACAAGAAAATCATTTTGGAAAAGGTAACTCCTCTTTCGTCCATTTTGGTAATCCTGATTTTGTCAAATTAGCCGACAGTATGGGTTTAAAAGGTTATCGAGTTGAATCTGCTGCCGATTTAATTCCTGTTCTCAAAGAAGCCCTAGCCCAAGATGTCCCAGCAGTCATAGATTGCCCTGTAGACTATCGAGAAAACCGCCGCTTTACTCAAAAAGCAGGTGAATTACATTGTACAGTGTAAACAGTTGAGAAAGTAGTAAATACATAGTATTATTTTAAGGGTAGGTATTGCACCTACCCTGTATTTTATCTAGCGTAAATTAACGAAAAATTATCTAATCTGTATAGATTATGGGGTCGAAAATCATGTTAAATTTAAACCTACCCAGATATTTGCCCACAGCAGACGAATTACCAGACTCAGACGATACACCAGTGGATAACGAACTACAGGAATTAATACCAGGATTGCTCAAAGCCATTTTAATGTTACTGTGGGGAAATAGAAATGATTGGTTTTTTGGCATAGATATGGGGATTTATTATCACCCAGATGAACCAGCAATAGTTCCCGATGGCTTTTTGAGTTTAGGAGTAGAAAGATTTTATGATGAAGAATTGCGTCCCAGTTATGTATTATGGGAAGAAAAAGTAGTTCCCAGTTTAGTATTAGAAATAGTTTCCAAAACAGCCGGAAAAGAATATAGTAGCAAATTAGAAGATTATGAACAATTAGGAATACCCTACTACGTAATTTATTCTTCTCAGCGTCGGAGAAAACCGCGTTTAGAAATCCATAAATTAGTAAATGGGAAATATCAATTACAATCAGGAAACCCAGTTTGGATGCCAGAAATAGGCTTGGGAATAGGTTGCGAACGGGGTAATTATTGCGGATTAACACGAGAATGGCTATATTGGTACGACGAAACAGGAAAGCGTTATCCTACACCTGAAGAACAGATTAACACCGCCCAACAGCAAGCCCAATTTGCAGAACAGAGGGCTAAGTTTGCAGAACAAAGAGCGCAACAAGAAGCCCAGAAAGCACAACAGGAAGCACAACGTGTTCAAAAATTAGCGGAAAAATTGCGAGAATTAGGAGTAGATCCTGATAACCTGTAATCAAATTTCGTAGGGTGCGTTCCCTAACACACGAACTAACAGACTAACTATGAATAATCTCACCTTTTCTGTTATTCTGATGCGTCGGTGGATGCATCCTACTATAGATTCAATTGCCAGATTTATTACTTTGTCTGTTTTGCATATTGTTTATTTCTGGTAACTTACATGGCTCATTTTTATCAATATCAGTTTTAATTTTTAATCCTTTAGTAGTAACTGACATTTCTACTCTGTACCTACCATTTACCATATAAACGGTAGTAAAAGCACCCATACCAAACATGAAAACCGCGCAAAGGGGAAATGTGATTTGCCAGAGTCCCGAAATGCGTTTCATATCCCTAACCAACTCGTTATATTCTATTGAAATGTAGCGATCGCTGTGAACTAGGTTCAGCAAATAGACGACTTACAGGTGACTTGGAGTTGAGATAGGTTGAGAACAGGATAAGTTAAGTTTGTGCGATCGCCCCCACGTCCCCACAGCAACCATACAGCTATTTTATTGGTATAAAACTTGATATAATCACACCAGGTCTGTAAGTGGGGTAATGGGGTGAATGGGGCGATCGCTACGAGTAAAACCAGAGTATATTGATAAAGTAAAGTCAGCACTTCAGAGAAATGGCTACCCTAGCCAAAAGTCTTTAGCTGATGATGTAGGTTTTTCTCTATCCACAGTTAAAAACTTTCTCAATGGTATAGCTGTAGATTATCTAAATTTTGTAGAAATTAGTGGTAAGTTAGGTTTCGACTGGCAAGAAATCGCACATAAAGAAACTCAAACAACCAAGGGGGAAACATCACCCTTTATCACTGGCGCACCCATCACCGAACCGCGTTACTTTTTTGGACGGGAGAAAGAACTAAAACGCCTGTTTAACATCCTCAAACGTTATCCGCTACAAAATGCGGCCATCATCGGTAAAAAGCGCAGTGGTAAAACTTCCCTGCTGCACTACATAAAAAACATCACCACCACCCCAGCACAACAACTGCGTCCGGGACAAAAATCTGATTGGCTACCCCATCCAGAAAATTATCAATGGGTGTTTGTGGACTTACAAGACGCAAGAATGCAAAGCCGAGAAGGTTTGTTAAAGCACATTCTGGAATCTTTACAGATGAAAGTACCAACACCATGCGATTTAGATCATTTTATGGATGTGGTCAGTGATAACTTATCTTCTCCGACGGTCATTTTATTAGATGAAATTGGTGTCGGTTTACAACGTTGTCCAGAGTTAGATGATACATTTTGGGAGAGTTTGCGGTCTTTAGCCACTAACCACACCAGAGGAAATTTAGCCTTTATTTTAGCCACTCCTCAATCACCGATTGAACTAGCGAAAAGCACCGGACACAGTTCACCCTTTTTCAATATTTTCGGTTATACCGCATACTTGGAAGCTTTGACAGAAGCAGAAGCATGGGAATTAATCGCCAGTTCACCAATAGCTTTTTCGGAAGTAGATGTAGAGTGGATTTTGCGAGAAAGTAAATGCTGGCCGCTTTTATTGCAAATTCTCTGTCGGGAGAGATTATTTAGTTTAGAAGAGGGGGAAACTGATAATAATTGGCGAGAAGAAGGGTTAAGACAAATACAGCCATTTGCTAATGTATAAAATTATTGTATGCTTGTTTTGAGATGATAAACAAAATTTATAAACACTGTTATTTTTTATCGTCATGAAATTTATTTAATGAAATATCTTCCTACTTCTATCGTTGAACCTCACGGGCAAACTATGCCTTCTCAAGAATTATCTAGTACCAATTACGCTAAACTTTATACCAGTACGCCTGAACCTTTTTCTAACTGGTTATTGGGTAGTTTACAACTTTTATTTTGGTTTGTTTTCCGTCCCACAGCTTGGAATAAATATATACAGCAAACTATCTCTTGTATTTCTTATATTAGTTCTTTTAATAACTTAAGAAACTCAAAACTCCTACAGTCATTGATACAATTCTACGTAATAATACCTATATTGACTAATTTAACGTTGGGCTTAGTGCTTTGGAGATTAGGTGAGTCCTCTCAAAATCTGTTGTCTATAGCCGTGTTTAATATAACATTTAGTATTGCATTTGGACTAGTAAATAGCATGATGCCTATAAATACAACAGAAGATTGGAAATTTAGTATGTCATTTTGCTTGGTAGGAGGGGTAATATTTGGTTTAGTAGAAGGGGTAACATTTGGCTTGATAGGAGGGCTAACATTTGGATTATTATTTGGCTTGGTACTTCGCTCACTAGGAAATTTAGGATTGGGTTTGATTTTTAGCGAGCTTGGAAGTTTAGTCTTTAAATCAATTTATAGTATGCCATTTGACTCTAACTTTTGTGTGATGTTTAGCATAGCTTTTGGCATGGCTTTTGGAGTAAAAAATTATAACTTAAATTTAGTAACCGCTACATTTTTCACCTTAATTTTTAGTATATTTGTAGCCTTCCCTATAAGCAAAAATGAAGGCTTATCTTTAAGTGTAACCCCAGTTATGGGTGTAGTATTTTTTTTAGGAATTACTTTCTATATTTGGCGACCCATAATTTTACATCCATTATTGCAATTATGGAATATTTCTCTTTATACAATAGAAAAAAGACGCTCATTTGCATATTCTATTTTATTAAAAATATGGAATATACTATTTGGCAGAATAAATTTACCCTTTGGCAAAAATAACCCTAAAAATAATTGCGATTATTTTAGTTTATTGCATTATAATTCTGCTTTTTGGGATGAGTGTCAACGTATACCTTTATATAACTTAGATGCTCACTTACTTTTTGTAATAGAACATAATCCTATTGAAGGAAATAATGCTATTACATTTTTAAATAAAAGCCATCAGAAATGGGTGGTTAAAATTGGTGAATATGCACTAAAATTTAGAAACTGTGAAGATATCAAATCTATATCGAATATTCATAAAACTATACTAATTGATGAAATAGAAAAGTTAACTGATCCTGTGATAAATATTTTTATTCGCACCAGTCAAGATATAGATGCAGCACTAAATCAAAGAAGTAATTACAATCAGCGCATAGCTCTTAATTCTATAGCAGAACGTTTAAATGGGCAATTAGAAAGTTCTCTTCAAAATCATAAAAAATCTGCTTTATTATTCTCACCATTTGTTAAAATATGGCTCGATATAATCAATAATTATGTTGAAAATTTAGCTAAAGAAGTTGAACAAAATCAAGAAATTAATAACCCTTATATTATCGCTGTACCTTTGACATTAGAACAAGTAATTTTTACCGGACGTGATGATATTGGTTTACGCATTGAGCAATTAATCTTAGACCGTCGTCGTCCTCCTTTGTTACTCTATGGTCAACGTCGTATGGGTAAAACTTCTCTACTATATAACATTGGAAATTTATTACCTATCAACATCATCCCCATACTTGTAGATTTGCAAGGTGCACCTGCATCAGCTAGTGACTATACAGGATTTCTCTACAATTTAGCTAAAGGAATGATTAATTTTACTAAAAAACAAAGTGCTTTAAAGTTACCACATTTAACAAGAGAAGATTTAGCAGATGACCCGTTTACAGAGTTTGATGAATGGTTAGATGAGGTAGAAGAAATACTAGCAGAAAATACAGCTTTGCTAATGTTAGATGAATTTGAGGCATTAGATACAGCTATTAGTAAAGGACGGTTTGATGAGGCAGATATTTTGGGAATGTTGCGCCATTTGATTCAACATCGTCCTAAGTTTAAGTTATTGTTGGCTGGTTCGCATACTATTGAAGAATATCAGCGTTGGGCTAGTTATTTAATTAATGTTCAAGTTGTACATATTTCTTATTTGAAGGAACAGGAAGCACGACAATTAATTGAAGCACCTGTGCAAGATTTTACTCTGCGCTATGAACCGGAAGCGGTGACAAGAGTTTTACAATTTACCCGGTGTCATCCGTTCCTAGTGCAATTACTTTGTGGGGAAATTATTACTTTGAAAAATGAGCAAGACCCCTCTATCCGTCGTTTAGCTAGATTGGCAGATGTGGAAGCAGGGGTAAGAGAAGCTTTAAAAGTCGGTAGCTTTTTCTTTGCTGATATTCAAAATAATCAAGTTGATGAACGGGGTAGAAATATTTTACGTTTTATTGCTGGTCATGGTGAGGGGGTTGTAGTTAGTAGTCAAGCAATATTTAATCAGTTTCCTAATGCTGATAATTCTTTGCGTTTGTTGCTACAACGGGAGTTAATTGAAAATGTAGATGATTGTTATCGGTTTCAGGTGGAATTAATTCGCCGTTGGTTTGCTTCTTCCAAGGAATAAATTTTTTGGCGTTGCATAATAAAGGGAGGGATTGAGAAATATGACTATGCAGTGTCCATACTGTGCCTCTACAGAAGTTCGGAAAAAGGGCAAGATATGAGGTAAACAAAATCACAAATTTACTTTATTACTTTATTAATTTAAGTATCATACTTTACCTGGATTATACTCTATCATCCCTTGATTCGGACTGCCTCACCAACGCAGTGGCTGCCTAAATTGAGCAACTGCTGTTCAGTAGCCAGAATAGTTATCACTCAAAGAATAGATATTGGTCATATTTGGCGAAAATCATTTAGCTTGATTCTCAAATTCTCTTTAATTCTGAATTCTGGATTCTGGATTCTAGATTCTGAATCCTTACTTAATTTTTAATTTTTAATTACTGCCTAGAGGAAGACGTTAGCTCAAGTAATTTTTTTTAGCATTCAGGAATTTGTAAAAGAGCTAGAAGGAGACTTCCCTAATGTTATCATGCAAAAGCATATTTAAGCAAGTCTGCGACAAGATGACCGTGCTGCTTTTGGTTAGTTTAGTGTGGATAATTAGTTTACCTGTAGCTACAGTTCAAGCTGAAGGCTACTATGGAAATAAGGCTCACAAAACAGATGTCAGAAAACCTTATTATTCTACTCACGACCGGGTTTTAACACCCGAAACTGAACAATTTTTGCCTTATTATTCTAGTCCAGAACGGAGAAAAGAAAAAGTTTATACCACTCCAAGAACTGGCGAGAGTTATACCGAAAGTGGGAGAAGAGCAGGTGAAGTAATACCTAAAGATTTAGGCACGGGAGCGCGACAAAAAAACCCTATTAATATGCTCAAAAGAGCAGGTGAAGAAATAACAAATGATCCTCTACAACGCTCTTTTGGCGCACAAGATTATCAACGCAGTGAAATTGAAAAAGAATTGATGCGAAATAAAGCACAAAGAGGGGATTTTGATTAATAAGCAGAATGCAGAAGTCAGAAGAATTTTAGATTTTGGATTGAACAGACTGAGGAATCAGAAGAGTTTTAGACTTTAGATTTCATATTGATCAATCTAAAATCCGCAATCCCAAATTCAAAATTGAAGTGTCAGGAGTGAAAGCCGCTTGCTGTTTGAGTTTTGATTTTCAGTTACCTCATTCACTTACAACCTGCTGTAATGAATATTCTCGTTCCTGGTTGGTGACTGGGAACGAGGAATCTTACTGAAATTTAATGCTGAAATTTGATGCTAAAATACTTGTGAGAATCCAAAAGTCATACCAATTCACTAAAAGATTGTAACAAATATAAATCGTCAAACCCCTGTCAAATCTGGTATTCCCCATTTTGAATTTTGAATTTTGAATTGGTATCAGACCTCTCTCTGCGTTCATCTGCGTCTATCCGCGTCCATCCGCGTTAAATATTCATCCCCCTAGTTTCTTGGGTAGTCAATTTTGATGATGATGGCTATTGCTTTCCGGTATAATTAACTTACCTTTGGTTTGCGTAAAATACCCCCTAGAAGCCTGGGAATACTGAACATAGAAGCGGAGCAACTTCCCGCAGGGTAGCCTGCCTATTGCCTTATTCCCTTCATACAATTTCACGAAAACTCCGAGCCAAACTATTGGTTGCTAATGGTTGCTAATTTTTTCTCCCTGCTCCCTGCTCCCTCACCCCTGAGAGCGTCTCCCCTCTCCCCATTTCTCCATCTCCCGACCTCAATTCTGGGATATCCTTAGATTGGTTAGAGATTCGCCCAAAATAAAGTAAGAATGAAGCTGGCAGCAAGAGTAAGTCAGGTAACACCCTCTATCACTTTAGCGATCGCCGCTAAGGCTAAAGCAATGAAGGCAGAGGGGATCGATGTTTGTAGTTTTAGCGCCGGAGAGCCAGATTTTGACACCCCAGCGCATATCAAGGCAGCAGCCGAAAAGGCTTTACGGGAAGGTAAAACCAAGTATGGCCCTGCTGCGGGTGAACCAAAGTTAAGGGAAGCGATCGCCCGCAAACTGCAAAAAGATAATGGTCTAGATTATAAAGCCGAGAATGTCATAGTCACTAATGGCGGTAAGCATTCCCTCTATAATCTGATTGTGGCACTGATTGACCCAGGTGATGAGGTAATTATACCTGCACCTTACTGGTTAAGTTATCCCGAAATGGTAACTTTGGTGGGTGGAAAATCAGTGATTGTGCAAACAGAAGCCGCCACAGGTTACAAAATCACCCCAGAACAACTGAAGAAAGCCATCACCCCCAAAACTAAGCTATTTGTGCTTAATTCTCCCTCCAATCCTACGGGAATGGTATACACACCAGAGGAAATTAAGGCACTAGCACAAGTCATAGTTGATGCAGATATCTTAGTTGTCTCCGATGAGATTTACGAAAAGATTCTCTATGACGGAGCGGAACATATTAGTATTGGTTCGCTGGGTAAAGAAATATTCGATCGCACCGTGATTAGTAACGGTTTTGCTAAAGCCTATTCTATGACTGGTTGGCGCTTAGGATATTTAGCAGGGCCAGTAGAAATCATTAAAGCAGCCAGTTCCATCCAAGGACATAGTACATCTAATGTTTGTACCTTTGCTCAATATGGAGCGATCGCCGCTTTGGAAGAATCTCAAGATTGTGTCGAAGAAATGCGCCAAGCTTTTGCTAAACGGCGACAAGTGATGTTAGCGAGACTTAATGCCATTCCTGGCTTGAGTTGTCCCAAACCAGACGGTGCTTTTTACCTCTTCCCCGACATCAGCAAAACTGGTCTAAAATCCCTAGATTTCTGTAACGCTTTGATTGATGAACATCAAGTTGCAGTTATCCCCGGTGTAGCTTTCGGTGCTGATAACAATATTCGCCTTTCCTACGCTACCGATATGGAAACCATCGAAAAAGGCATGGATAGGTTAGAGAAATTTGTCAAGTCCCGAATTTAGGGAATTGGGGCTTGGGGATTATGGGATTAAAAATTACATATCCCTTTGCCCCTTAAAACATATATTTTAAACTCTAATAACTATGATTCAAGCATTACAAGAGACAATCACATTTGCCGAATTTATTGAACAAAAACCAGACGGAAAACGTTATGAATTACACGATGGAGTAATTTTCGAGATGTCACAACCTGTAGGAGGACATGAAGATATAACTGGGTTTTTAGTTATAGAATTAGCTTTTGAATTTAAACGATTAAATCTTCCTTACTTCATCCCCAAACAAGCACTAGTTAAAGCCCCGGATCGAGATGTTTGTTATTCTCCTGATGTGTTAATTTTAGACCGCAATACTTTAAAAGATGAGCCATTTTGGAAAAAAGCTTCAACTGTTACCAAGGGTATTTCAGTGCCTTTAGTCATTGAAGTTGTCAGCACTAATTGGCATATAGATTATGGGCATAAACTAGCAGACTATGAAACTTTAGGCATACCAGAATACTGGATCATTGATTATTTGGCTTTAGGTGGAAAACGATATATTGGCAATCCTAAACAGCCAACAATTTCTATTTACTATTTAGTTGAGGGAGAATATCAAGTTAGCCAATTTAGAGGAAGCGATCGCTTACAATCAATCATTTTTCCAGAATTACAATTGACGGCTGAACAAATTTTCCAAGTGGCTGAATAAAAGTTAACAAGCAGTAGCAGCAGAGCGATCGCCTCGTAAGTACATTTTACCACCACATCAAAAAACCGCCTCAGCAAGCGGGCGTTTCGCCATCCCCTTTTTGAATAGAACAATTACAAGCCGGAAAACTACCAAGAGATCAATAGGACATAATATCAATTCTCCAAAATCTAGCAACAGGTTCAAACCCTAAAACCTAGATTACATCTAGCTTTCTTAATTTTGAATTGTGAATTAATATAACGCATCTTGCTTAATCTTCGTGAGAGTGTCCACTCACTTTCTAATCATGATTAATTAGTCTTTAAATCTCAATAAAGAAGGCATTTTTAGCAATAAGCATAAGTGCAAATTTGTCAACTGTGTTTAACCCCTAAATCTCTAGAATGGTCTGAAAAACAAGAGTTTCACGATTGTAAAGAAAGATGAGGATAACACAGATGTTGAGTAAATAAAGGTTTTATGTCTACAATTGGTAACTTTGATTAATTTCACTATTTTTCTAATTGTTCAAAATAAGCTGCAATAAATATCATGGTTTTGTTACATCTTTGTTAAGAATAGTTACAATGCTCTTAACACAAGGAAATATTACTTATGGTAGCTTCACTAGAAAAGAATCCAAAGCATGAAGTTGTAATTATTGGTGGTGGGTTTGGTGGATTGTATGCAGCAAAAGCATTGAAGAAAGCGAATGTAAATGTGACTCTCATCGATAAACGTAACTTTCACTTATTTCAGCCGCTTTTATATCAAGTTGCTACAGGTACGCTATCACCTGCTGATATTTCTTCACCATTGCGATCGGTACTCAGCAAAAGTAAGAATACCCAAGTTTTGCTGGGAGAAGTAAATGATATTGATCCAAAAGCACAAAAAGTTATTTTGGGTGATAAAGTAGTACATTATGACACATTAATCGTCGCTACAGGTGCGAAGCATTCTTATTTTGGGAAAGATAACTGGCAAGAACTAGCTCCTGGTTTGAAGACTGTAGAAGATGCGATCGAAATGCGTCGTCGGATATTCATGGCATTTGAAGCAGCAGAAAAAGAAACTGATTCGGAAAAACGCCGGGCTTTATTGACCTTTGTGATTGTCGGGGGTGGTCCGACCGGCGTAGAATTGGCAGGTGCGATCGCTGAATTGGCATACAAAACCCTAAAAGCAGATTTCCGCAACATCGACACCTCAGAAGCGAAAATTTTACTATTGCAAGGGCCCGATCGCGTCCTCCCACACATTTCCCCAGAGTTATCACAAGCAGCAGCAGCATCCTTGCGGAAGTTGGGTGTAGAACTCCACACTCAAACCAGAGTGACAAACATTGACAATGATGTTGTGACTTTCCAACGGGGTGATGAAGTCCAACAAATCGCTTCAAAAACTATCTTGTGGGCCGCAGGTGTTCAAGGTTCAGCAATGGGTAAAGTTTTAGCTGAACGAACTGGTGTAGAATGCGATCGCTCTGGACGGGTAATTGTTGAACCAGACTTAAGCATTAAAGGTTACAATAACATTTTCGTCGTGGGAGACTTAGCCCACTTCTCTCACCAAACCGGTCAACCCCTCCCAGGCGTTGCACCCGTGGCTAAACAAGAAGGTGAATACGTCGCCAAATTAGTTCAAAAACGTCTACAAGATAAGACTCTGCGACCATTTAAGTATACTGATCATGGCAGCCTAGCGATGATTGCCAAAAATTCAGCCGTTGTAGACGTAGGTTTGATCAAATTGACAGGCTACTTTGCTTGGTTATTCTGGCTAGTCATTCACATCTACTTCCTGATCGAGTTTGACCACAAAATCTTAGTCATCATTCAGTGGGCATGGAATTACATCACCCGCAAACGTAGCGCTAGATTGATTACAGGCACAGAATCCTTAGCCTTGGCTCAAGCTGAAAGTAGTAATGGTAGAAGTAATTACACACCAGCCAACAATAGACAGCCCCTCAACGTCTAGCCCACACTCCGCAGGTCTATCAATCGTCGCTTGTCAATAGGCTTGGCAATTTGTTCAAAACTCGTGATTGTTACTAGATGAATCGACCTGCAATATTCAAATACCCACCGCATTGTAGGAGACTTATACTAATGGTGTCATTCATATAAAAACACCATTACTCTCCTCTCTTATTTGTGGCATGTAGTTTGTAAAAATAGTTCGCGTTTTTTTACTGTGTTCTTAAAATGTAGAGGGATAATCTTTGAGTAATTCCAAATCCTGATTTAAAATCCCTTGTTGCCCTAACAACTAAAAGTCGCGGCACTTTCCGCTAAGTCCACCTACGCGGACTAATAGAAAAGAGGAGTAATTAAATCCGATGTAGTATAATTCCTCGATTCACTTTTATAGCAATCCGATCTGAGTTGTGAACTGACTTTTGGAAAAAGGGAACAGGGAACAGGGAACAGGGAACAGGTAGCGTTCATAAATGATTTAGGATTGCTATAGTAAAATTATTTGTCTGCTAGTAAAAGCTAGTTCCAGCAAAAAATTTAACAGAATATTAGTATTTATTAAAATTATCACTTTAAATATTTCTCCACTCGATATTTTTCCAGTATTTCTAAAACTTGAGCATCTTTTTGGTTTAGGAATAGCCATTTTTATGCTCATAATCTTCAAACTGGGACTTGAGCAAAAAACCGCCATAGCACCAGGCTAGACGGTGTTATTGGTTTTCGTCTGGTGATTCCTCTTCCATCAAGCTGTAAATCTCTTGTTCCAGGCGATCGCAAGCTTGTAAAAAAGCCGTTTCTTTCTCTTTACTTTCATCGAGTCGAGCCTCAAGCCTTTTTTGATGCATTTTCACATAGGACAAATGCTGTTCTTTAATTAACTTGAGACTCTCTAGGATTTTCCCAAAAGTTGCTTGTCCTCCAACGAGATGCTTCTGTCTAAGCGAATCTCTCCGCGAGCTATCTGGCTGAAAAACTTCGTGCGGCTCATTCCCATTTGACGGGCTTTTTCCTGCAATGCTTCCCAATCTTCCACTGATAGCCTCAAGGTAGCATTGATTTTCTTCGTCTCTTCCATTGGTGAGTCTTGATCCGTCATCTTCTATCTGCATAAACATCTCCCTCGATTATTGCACGTGACAAACTCATGTCTTTTGCACGTGAGGTCTAAAAGACTGTTGACTTTTCACGTATACGTGATTTATGATTACACATAAATGAAGCACGTGCAACAGGCACAGCTTAATTATTGGTCATCAATCACGACCAAAAAAGCTTTGTATCTGCGTTCTAATGCTGTAGCGCAGACATAACAAGCTGCCTTGAATTGGAAGTAAAAACAAGGCTCACTATTGGGCGTTGCATAAATGCGGTATGAAAGATGCCCAGGCAACTAGTTAACACTCTGTTAAGCTGGTACTGGCACAGTACGATACTTAAGATAATATATGACTAAGCGAATAGACAATTTAAGCATCTCTTTGGATTTAGAATAA
>DATGXQ010000363.1:0-11081 GCA_035298905.1 Nostocaceae cyanobacterium
GTAAGGATTCAGAATTCAGAATTCAGAATTCAGAATTAAAAAGACTTTAAGAGTCAAGCTGACTGAAATTCTCCAAATATCACTACTATCGATTCCTCTTTTGGTAACTATTCTGGCTCCTGGCTCCTGACTCCTGAATTCTTACTCAATATTTAGATATTTATCACAATATTTTGACCAAAAAGTATGATTTTTACAATAAATTTCGGGCTTTGAGTTGTAAATATCGGTCTACTAATTGATCAGAAATTTGGTCTGCTGGTGCGTCTAATACCAAAACACCTTTTTGCTTTAACTGTGCAAAAGCTACTTGTCTTTGTGCTAATAAATCTAAAGCTACCGCACGGGTATAAGCTTCAGTAATATTATCAGTAAAGGTGTGCGCTATTTGATCTACTAAAGGGTCACGGAGAGTTACACAAAAAGGTAAGTAACGAGGTACTAATTTAGACAAAGCTAAAAGCAGTTCTGAGGAGGCTGTACTATCAACTATGTCTGTAATGACTACTACTAAAGCTCTCCGGGTATGCTGCTGAACAACGTGCGTAACTGCACTAGGATAGTCTGATTCTAATAATACTGGCTCGATGGGAGTAAGGCGATCGATCAACTGATTGAGATGATTTTGTCCTCTTTCTGGGGGTATCCACGTATGCATCTGGCGGTCAAATACACCAACTCCCACGCGATCGCCTCTGTGTAAAGCTGTGAGTGCTAAAGCCAAGGTCGTATTCAAACCCCAATCAAAACGCTGTAAACCTTTGACTCTCGCTGTCATCAATCTACCACGATCCAGCAAAATCATTAAGGTTTGTTCTTGTTCTGGTTGTAAAACTCTAACCAAAGGTAAGGTATTATTACCACCCAAGCGCCTAGCTGTGGCTTTCCAATCAATAAACCTTAAATCATCACCTACTCGGTAGTTTCTCAGTTCCGCAAACTCTGTACCTATCCCTGTTTGTCGCTGTTTGGGAATCGAACCCGATGTTTGGAGAGTCAGACGAATGGAAAGCGATCGCAATCCAATCAAATCAGGATAAACTTTGATTTTGGTACTTTGGGGAATCTGCCAATTATGCCACGCTAACCCCCATTTCCCCAACTGACGCACTTGAATATTTCCCCAAGCAAACTCCCCTCTTTGCGTCGGATAGACTGTATAATTTAATTCTTGATTGCTGTTAGCTGTAATAATGCTGCTAATTTTAGCTGTAGAGACGTTAAAGCCTGTGGGGTAAAGGTCGCAGATTTGCACTACTGCATCTTTTTTTACCCCTTCTACCATCAATGTTACAGGGTTATCACGTCCGATTGATAAGCGTGCTGGTATTACACGGGTGATTTTGATGCGATCGCCTCTGACTTGTAAACCATCAATCACCATCAAACTGAGTACAGCACAATCATAGACTAAAGTCAAGAGTATGCTGGGGTAAACACCAAATAAGATGGAGAAAAAAGGAGCGATCGTCACACCTAAAATTAATAACAAATAAACTCTTTGAGCAGCAACCATAAATTTTTAACTTGCAATTTCTAACTTGATTGATAATTCTGCTTACAACAAATGTACACCTGCGTGTAAATGTGGTTTTAATAAAGTGTGCCAAGCTTTACGTTTTCTATTGTAATCTATTTGGCATTTTTTTTGTCTAATCTCAGGGATTCCCACTTCTTTTACTAAAGACGCATACTTTTGATAATCTTTACCATAAACCAAGCAAATCAAACTATAAAATCTCTGCATACTCAAAGAGTGTTCTTCCCAAAAGTGCAAACTTTGATTAGCAATCGTCATTTCCTGATTTCCAGCTACAGCAAACTGTAAAGCGGCTGCTAAATTTGCTTTTTCTTGTCCTAATTCTGATAGCAGAAGCGTAGAAAATTCATCTACCGCATCTTCTTCTTTACCAATTACAGGTAAATCTAACTCACCTATTAACAAATGCCCTAATTCATGAAATAAACTAAAGATAATTGTCCCTGCAACTCTTTGAGCAATTTCGTCTGCTACTTGCGGCTGATTGATATTATAATTATTGGCTTTATAGTATTCTATAAACCTCTCTGTAAAGCTTTGCATTATTTCATAGCACATATAAATACTATGAGCAGATGGTTTGTAATAAGCATTAATAAAGCCACAGTCACCTAAAATAATATTAATATCACGCGGCATAATAAAAATTTTACTCAATGCTTGAGCTACAGTTTCAAAAGATTGTTCTTTTTGAAACCTCTCCTGGATATTAACAAAACTCTCCTGTTTTAAGGGAGAGTAAATGACTTGAAATTTTCCTTTATCTAATACTCGCTCAGTGTAAATTATTCCCAGAGGTTTATTTAAACTCTGATTTACCGCAATTCGGTTGAGGTCAATATTTACTAAACCGATGATTACCGCTATAGTTAAAATATTTCCTAATAAGCTACTGTTTATCTGAGAAAAATACGATTTGATTGATTTAATAAATTCAACAATACTTGACATGAGACACAATAATTGAGACTAATTTGATAGAGATTAATTAGAAAACATTAAATAGTCCGAGTCGTAACTCAGTAAAATCTTAAATTATAGTGACAACACGAATGAGACTGATCAAGCTTGTACTAACGATACAAAACTTAACTTACAAAACTTAATAATTATCTGTCAATTTGAGCAATTTATAAAGTTGGTTTTTTTGGATGAACTGCGGAAATTTTTAAAAAGACACTTTCTCCCCAATGTAAAGCTATGAACACAGTTTATACAACAGGAAAATGATGTAAAGAATATTACTTACCCAATTTTGAGCAGAATGATAATAAATTAGTCTATGTTCAGGCAAATGTCAACTTATAAACACATTTCCATGTTTTGTAAAACAAACATTTGTAAAAAATCTCTAAAACACGCTTTTGATGGATAGAACCAATATCATATTTTAATTTTTAGTGTTCACCTGAAGAATATTATCATGCCGATAAAAATTTTGGAAAATTTTTCAGCCTTGTTTTAGTTTAATATTGTTAAGGTATAAGAGGAAATTAACGAAACAGTTTTTTTATCTTTGATTTGTCCATTTTACCTGGAGAAAGAGTAAATAATAAAATCAGAAAATTTTCCTGATAAGTACCTCATCAAAATTAATTACCCAAGAAAACAGAGAGATGAATATTTAACGCTGATGGACGCAGATAAACGCTGATGGACGCAGATAGGTAGTAGACATCTCAATCATTGACGTTGATATAGAACTCCTATTTGATTATTGAACAAGACTCAGTACATACTGCAACCCTTCTTTCCTGTTCCCTGTTCCCTGTTCCCTGTTCCCTTTACTATGAAAATTTAGAAGTCAAAAATCAAGAATTGAAAGTCAATATTTTGTGAAAATTATTTTCACAATCGAGGTAAAACTTATTAATTCTGACTCCTGACTCCTGACTTTCTACTCCCCATTATCTAGGAACTGGTACTTTATTCAATACTCCATCGATAACAGAATCAATTTGTAAACCGTCTAGCATAGCTTCTGGTTTTAAAATTAAACGATGACGTAACAAAGGTGATGCAACTGCTTTCACATCATCAGGTGTAACAAAATTTCTACCAGCTAACCAAGCCGTAGCTTGAGAAGTTTGTAACCAAGAACCCGCAGCACGAGGAGATGCACCTAAAGCTAAATCAGGAAAATCACGGGATACTCTAACTATAGCTAAAAGATAATCAATGATTGCTTCTGATACTTGAACTTCTTTTACCGCTTGTCTAGCTTGTAAAATATCGTTCACTGTGGCTATTTGTTTTAAACGGCTAATATCTAAACGTTTAGCTGTAAACCCTGCTTGACGATTTAATAACATTTGTTTTTCTGCTGCTAGTTCAGGGTAATCTACAACTAACTTAAACAAAAATCGATCTAATTGCGCTTCTGGTAAAGGATAAGTCCCTTCAAATTCTAGAGGGTTTTGTGTAGCAATTACCCAAAATAACTCCGGTAGGGGTACACTTTCACCATCGAGGGTAACTTGTAATTCTTCCATTGCTTCTAGCAATGCTGCTTGAGTTTTGGGAGGAGTACGGTTAATTTCATCTGCTAATAAAACCTCTGTAAAAACAGGCCCTTTTTTTAAGGTGAAATTGCGGCTATTTAAGTCAAAGATATTTGTACCAGTAATATCTGATGGTAAGACATCAGGTGTCAACTGAATCCGGCGAAAATCTGCTTGAATGAGTTGTGCTAATACTTTTACCAGCAGTGTTTTACCTGTTCCTGGTACTCCTTCGAGAATGACATGACCACCCGCTAATAGCGCGATAAGTAGCTGTTTAATTAAGTCTGTCTGTCCAACAACTATTTGATTGAGTGCTTTTCCCAGACGAATTATAATAGAATGTGTTTCTTGCATATCGTTTCAAATTGGTTTAGTCAAAAGATACCAGATTTAATTTACCCACAACTCATTTTTAATTTTTAATTTTTAATTCTCCTTAGCGTCTGCCATTTCTCCAACCAGCTAATCAATTCTGATTCACTGATGCGGCGTTTTTGTGATTGTAATTTTAATATGTCTAATAACTCTGCTGTATTATTACTATTTTTCTCCTTCCATACTTCCAATAAAATCTGATTTTCTATAGGTGCTTGACCTAAACCTAAAGTTTTTTGCAGTTGGATTTGTTCTTCTTTTCCTACCATTTCCACTACAAAATCCGTTGCTTGAGCTTTTTGCAATACGGAGGCTAAAGCTTGGATGTAGGCTTGACTATTATCAATAACTGGTGTTTCCAAAATTGTAAGTTGACCAAAGCGACGATTTTTCGCCCAAATTAATACTAATAACAATATACATAGCTGCACAAATGCTGAAAATAGAGGAGTTTTGGCAAAATAACTGAAGATATCAGCTTCTCCTTGTGCTGCTTTAACATCGCTATCTTTGTAATTATGTATATATTCATCTACATAAAGTAACGTGCTGTTTTTGGTGACTAAATCAGCCAGATATTGAAAATTAGCAGTTTCGTCTTGATAGGCATTAGCAGCTATATAAGGTGTAGTCGCATAAGTTACTGTACCTTTGCCGCGTTTTTCTTGCCAGACCACAGCACCAAATTGATCACCTAAAGCAACTTGTTCTGAAGAAGAAGTTTTACGCCGGCGGCGGGTTTCAATTTTAACATTACCAAAGGGTGATGTTTGGAGAGTGCTAAATTCACTGGCGCTAACTGGTTGGACAACACCTAAAATTACCAGATTATTACCTTTTTCTAACCATTGGGTTTGGTCATTATCAATTACTGGTGGTAGTAGGCTGCTATTAATTTGTAATAATGTGACTTGGTTTTGATTGGTTGGTAGTTGATTGAAAGGTTTTTGCCAACGCTGAATTTTAGTTCCCTTTTTTTCCATAAAAGCATACCAAGCACCATAACCGTCGGGGTTGCGATTAAATGTAGAACCATTGTTGATTTTATCGTTGGGAGGCACGATAATCATGATAGTCATGAGTATGATAGCGATCGCTCCCAGCCAAATAAGACGGTTTTTGCGTTTCATGCTTTTATGGATAATTACTTATTGGTATTTTTAGGCGGTTGCTGCTGAGAAAGTTCTTGGTAAGCTTGCTGACATTGCTGATAATTCTCCGCGATGATCTCTCTATTTGCAAAGCACAGCTGTTCATGGGTGGTAATTAGAGTTTCATAAGGCTGTACAGGTGTAATTGTGTTACGTAATAATTTTAAATATTCTCCGTCCGTGCGGCTAGGTTTTTGGGGGGCGATCGCTTTTTCATGCAATTGTTGTAACATGGCTAAGTATAAATGACGGCAAGCCTCCCGGTAATTACCCTGCTTGGCAAATTGTCGCGCTTGGGATAACAAAAAGCTAATTGATGACTCTTGGGTATTAATTTTAGCTTTCTCCAGAGCAGAGTCATTCCATTTGTTCAGCCAAGCTAAGACGTGAATACCAAACTCCTGCCATAACAACCAAACTAACCAAGCGACAAATAAACCTAATGCTATCCAGAACAGGCTTTTAAGTATTTCCACTACGATAGGACTCAGTGACCATCTATCTGGTAAACTTGGGTCTACCCTGGAAAACTGATACTCTATCCATTCTCCTACCTGCCGTCGCCATAAAGACATCTGCCAACCCCAGTTAGTTTTTTCAAAACCATCTTCAGCAGGGGAAGCGGTAGCTAGGAACTGGGGAAATAAAAAAATCAAATTCTGTTGGGATAACAATTGACTAATGATGAATAGCTATTTTGCTTCTTTGTATCATTACCCAGCCCAAGATTACAAGTATTAAACCTAGCGCGAGAAAACCCAAATCCCAAGCTAACTGATGTGTGCCTGGTTTGACATGATGCAAACCGAGTAGATGATGGTCTATCAGTCCTTCTACCACATTAAACAAACCAGCACCCATAAAAATTGCACCGCTAAACATCTGTGATGACCATGTAGTATCACCACGTCCACCAGCTTGCCACAGAAGAATTACGCCAATTACAGTTAAAATCCAATCTATGGCATGGAATAAACCATCCCAGACCATGTTTAAATCTATATTAGAGATAGTTGTCAGAGGTTCGATGTTGCTGATCATGTGATGCCATTGCAAAATTTGATGTAGCAATATGCCATCAATAAACCCTCCTAAACCTAAACCAAGGAACAGACCAGCAGCAATTAAGAGTTTATTCCCCGTGCTTGCTTGATTTTCAGCCTTCATTCTCAACCTTAGAGACAAATTTTTTCCAACATAGAATGATTTTCTCTATGGCATCTTCTGTCTTGAGGCTAGTGCTGAGTTTTGAGGGGCAATAAAGTAAAATAAATACAGCAGATTTCAGGTAAATGAGGTAGAACATGAAACTGAAAACTCAGACAGGAAAAGGCTTTCCCTCCTGTCTCCTGCCCTCTGCCTCCTGCCTCCTGCTGTATCTAACTGGTTGCTGGTAATAGCACAAAATTTGTTTAAAATAGGAAATAAAGTCCATATCTTGAGATATGGTAAAAAAAGATTTTTTGCCAAACATTAATGATCTGAAAGCAGTTGTTCTGCTTCCCTCCCTTAAATTAATTAATGGGGGTAAACTTTGTTACTCAGGACAATTGCTAGTATCAGATAATTAAATTTATAAAGAGCCTTTTTGCAAATGACTGTTTATTTTTATAAAGTTTGGCAGCCTTATGGCTGTTTTTCTAACTTTTCTCCCCACCCAATTGAAATGCAAGGTACTGTCTGGCCAACGGTGGAACATTATTATCAGGCGCAAAAATTTGTAGGTAGCAAAGATGAGGCTGCTATACCTTTAATTTATGCTGCGTCTACTCCAGAAGAAGCTGCGGCTTTAGGTCGTTGTGGTAGTCGTCAAGTTCGTCCAGACTGGGACTTAGTGAAAACTCAAATCATGCGACAAGCTGTACTCAACAAGTTTCTCACTCACTTAGATATTAGAGAAGTTCTTTTAGTGACTGGTGATGAAGAGATTGTAGAAAACTCTCCTACCGATTATTTTTGGGGTTGTGGAGCTGATCAAACTGGTCAAAATCAACTTGGGAAAATCTTAATGAGTGTACGTGAAGAAATACGTCATTTCATGTCTTTATCAGTTATTATGGAATAATATACATATTAACGTTTTGCATCAGTTGATGTTTTTGGGAAGTCGGGTTGAGGTAATGTGGATTTGCTCTTAAACCAATCAATCACCCATATTCTCAACTCCAGATTTTCCTATTGTGAGCTAATCAGCAATTCAAAATTCAAAGTTTAGAAAATAAAGCAGAATTCAGGAGTCAGGCTTTTGTACTTCATTCACTGACAATTTGCTGTAAATCAAAATCAGCATTCTAACTAACTAAGCTGTGCAACTTAAAAGCTTAAGAGTTTAGTAAAGAGTTGTAAATTCACGACTTATTCATTAATAAACTCAAACTATTTAGTAATAATTGCTTATGCTTTGAGATAGATTTAGTTTAATTGTTGTATCGATTAATACGATTATCATCAAAATTTTTGAGAACCCAAGCAAAGCATTTTCAGTAAATTAGATTAAGTATTATTACTGAATATGTTAAAAATCTAGATATATAAGATAATTTGTATATAGATAAATTAAAGTTTTATAAACAACCACTCATAAATCTTCCAAATTTTAAGTTATAAGTGTTTAATAGGGCATTTAAAAAAATTTATACTTTCTTGGGTGAAGATAAGCAATGACTTTTACTGAGCAACCGCATGATTTGCAGAAAAACTTAGACCATGAAAGTTTACTGCACCGAATGATCAGAAGGATTCGGCGATCGCTGGATCTACAAGATATACTTATGACAACTACTGAAGAGGTGCGTTCCTTTCTAGGTTCAGATAGGGTTAAAATCTATCAGTTTGCTGCTGACGGTAGTGGACAAGTCATTGCTGAGTCTATCCATGAACAGCGTTTACCTTCACTTTTAGGGTTACATTTTCCAGCCCATGACATACCACAAGAAGTAAGAGAGTTGTTTTTGTCAGCTAGACAACGCTCGATTGTGGATGTATCCAGTGGTAAAATTGGTCTGTCGCCTCTTAAATCAGTTGTCACAGGTGAAAACTTAATTAGTCAAAATATTTATTACCGCCGAGTAGACCCATGCCATATCCAATATCTCAAAGCGATGGGTGTACAGTCTTCTTTGGTAGTACCAATTCTACATTATGACTTAAAAGCTCAAGCTACTAAGCCGCGATTGTGGGGTTTATTGGTAGCTCATGATAGTCAACCCCGGACAATTTTAAAACGAGAACTAAAAGTAGTCCAACAAATTGCCGATCAAGTAGCGATCGCTATTTCTCAAAGTAACCTATTAAGTGACACCCGCGCTCAACAACAACAAGAAGCAATTATTAACCGTGTCACAACACTGTTACACCAACTACCCACCATTGAAATACAACAAGCTTTAGAGGAAACAATCAAAGCTTTTAACGGTATAGGTGGGAGATTATATATTGAGCAAAGTGGAGAAATATATACCTGGGGAGAACAACCAAAACTGCCCTATGAAACCGCAGAAACCGTAATTGAACAGCATCCAATATGGCAAAACTGGATGGCCGAATATCAACCGGGGAAAATTTGGGCAATTAGAGATATTTATAAAGAAGCATATTTAAGAGTATTGGCGATCGCTTTCCAATCTACACCCATTCGTGGATTAATGGTGATTCCCCTACATTATCGGGAAAACTTTATTGGCGCCCTCACTATTTTTCGTCAAGAAGTTAACTATGAAGTTCATTGGGCTGGTAGATGTGACCCAAGTCAAAAGCAAAACTTACCTCGTCTTTCTTTTGAATTATGGCGAGAAGAGAGAAAAGGACAAGCACCAGAATGGCTATTAGAAGAAATTTCTTTAGCTCAAGCCTTGTCTCGTACCTTTTCGATGGCTATTCAGCAACAGTTAACTTATCAACAAATACAATTACTCAATCAAGACTTAGAACGCAGGGTAAAAGAACAAACTGCCGAACTAGAAAAATCCTTATTATTGACCCAAGCACTCAAACAAGTTACAGAGCAGATTCGCAAAACTCTAGACCTCAACACAACCCTGCAAACCATTGTCCGGGAAGTCCGTTCTCTCCTCAACTCTGACCGAGTATTGATTTACAAGTTAGAGCCTGATGGTAGTGGAGAAGTAATTGTTGAGCAGTTAAATGGTGGCTGGTTTTCAATATTAGGTAAGAAAGCACCATCAGAATGCTTCCCTGATGAAACTGCAAGTTTTTACCTGCGGGGGAGAGTTAGGGCAATTAACAATGTCTTCAACCAGACATTAAGCGATTGCCATCGGCAGTTCTTAGAAGATATGCAAGTCCGAGCTAACCTAATTGTACCCATTAAAATGGGTGATCAACTATGGGGATTATTAATTGCTCATCAGTGTGATTCTCCCAGAAATTGGCTAGATGCAGAGATTGATTTACTACAACAACTAGCAGACCAAGCCGCACTAGCCATTCAGCAAGCTCAACTTTATGAACAAACCTGTGCAGCAGAAACCAAAGCCACAGCCAAAGCCGCACAATTAGAACAAACTCTTCATGAACTGCAAGAAACCCAAACCAAATTAATTCACACCGAAAAAATGTCTGGGTTAGGGCAGTTAGTAGCGGGTATTGCCCACGAAATCAACAACCCAGTCAATTTTATCTATGGCAACCTATGCCATGCTAGTGATTATGCGGAACACTTACTAGAACTATTACAACTTTATCAGTCCCACTATCCCAACCCTGATAATACAATTAAGTCAGCGATCGAAAACATGGATTTTGATTTTTTAATCCAAGACCTACCAAAAATCATGTCTTCCATGCGCGTGGGAGCCGATCGCATCCGTTCTATTGTCCTCTCATTACGCAACTTCTCCCGTTTAGATGAAGCAGATCATAAACCTGTTGATCTCCATGAAGGTATAGAGAACACATTGTTAATCTTACAACATCGCCTCAAACCTATTAACAACTTACCCGGTATAGAAGTGATTAAAGATTATGGCAGCTTACCCAAAGTAGAATGCTATGCCGGACAATTGAATCAGGTGTTTATGAACATTATCAACAATGCGATCGATGTCCTGATTGATGAAACAGAAAAAAGAACAGCAACAGGGGATATTGACTACAAACCAACAATTACAATTTCTACCCAAGTTTCTCTAGGCAGTTCTCACCTATTAATTAATATTTCTGATAACGGACCAGGCATGACCGAAGACGTGAGAAAGCGCGTTTTTGACCCATTTTTCACTACTAAACCAGTGGGACAAGGTACTGGTTTAGGGTTGGCTATCAGCTATCAAATTATCGTACAAAAGCATGGCGGTGTGATGGAATGTCTATCAGAAATAGGAAAAGGTACAGAATTTTGGATTGAGATTCCCTTGAAATTCCAAGGAAAAGGGTGATGGGGGCAGGAAAAGAGCAGGGGGGCAGAGGGGCAAAAGAGACGCGGGGACGCGGGGACGCGGAGACGAAAAAGTTCTTCTTTCTCCCCTCACCCCTCACCTTGTCTCCCCTCCC
>DATGXQ010000364.1:0-7085 GCA_035298905.1 Nostocaceae cyanobacterium
GTACAGCGATAAAGCCTGTAAAGCTTATAAATCAAGGGTTCAAGTGTACCTCACTTTAATCGAAAGTGCTGTAAAACGGCTATCAAGAGCAAGATTTTTGAAGAATATAACTTTTGACAAATTTTGAAAAATTCCGCGAACGAAATAATTTGGTATTTACCATGCAAGCTTTAATAAATCCATCCCTTCAATTATTAACTTCTTTTCCAACTAGGAATCGTCAAGAAGTTACAATTCTAAATGATGACGACAGTATGACAAACAAGCATAGTTGCCCTTGCTGTTCATATCAACTACTTCGTCATATACGTTTAGAAGGAATTTACTGGCGTTGTAGCCATTGTTATCAAGAAATGCCTGTTTTTAAATTGCTTTCAATTGAAAGCACAATAGGCTTTTAAAAATCAGAAAATAAAACAATTATGGATGATCAAAAATTTATTTACAGCAGGGAACAGGGAACTCTTAACAGGGAACAGAGTTGAAAGTCTCTTAGCATAAAGCTTTGTTCCTAAAATTTGTACCTCATTTACCTGAAATCTGCTGTATCCAAGTTTTTGATCCATTCTGAAGTGTTGATTACTTGACTAATAAAGGAATTTTGCGCTACTAAAGTTGTGCGGTGTAGTTCTTCATCAGTGGCTTTTCCAGCATTATTGGTAAAAGCAAGCGTTCCTGTAGCATCAGAAAGAAATTCGACATTAAAACCTAAATGTGCTGCTTGTCTAGCTGTGGTGTCACAACACATTTGGGTCATATAACCAGAGATGACAACGGTATCAATTTGATGATTTCTTAGCCAGGTTTCTAATTCTGTACCTGTAAAGCTTCCGGGTAAATTTTTATCAATAATTAAGTTGTAGGGACGTTTAGTAATTTCTGGATGTAGTTCCCATTCAGGGGTTCCTTGTTTAAAAATGGGAGTATTTTCTTGGGTCTGTGTATGTCTAACTATAATTACTGGAATATCTTTTTGATTAGCAATGTCTATGATTTTTAAGATTTGTTCTAAGCTGTTTGATGGATAGGTAACGGGTAAACTACCTGTAAAATATTCGTTTTGTACATCGATAACTAATAATGCTCTTTTCATTTTTTTAAACCTGATAACTTTGGGAATATTATAGCAATTAAAAATTAAAAATTAAAAATTAAAAAATTATAACTTTATCAGATTTAACTTGGTTAAATTTTTTGTACTCTTTTAGTAAATTGGTATTAATGATTGTATTGGAGTATTTCAGCAATATTTTACTTTAATTCAATAAAAAACGGGCTAAAAATGCCCGTTTCAAGTCAATAATTATGATGCAGCGAAATTACAAGTTTTTCACAATAGCCCCAAAGTCAGCTAGGACTCGCGCATGATTTCGCAGTAGTCCTAATAGGTTTAAGCGGTTGCGTTTAATTTCGGGGTCGGGGTCCATGACTAGGACGCTTTCGGGACCATCAAAGAAGGTGCTAACGGTGGGTGCAATTTTCACTAATTCTGCTATTAATAGTTGATAGTTGCGGGTTTGCTGCGCTTCTTTTGTTTTGGGAACTATTTCGACTACAGCGTCGTAAAATGCTTGTTCTGAAGGCTTTTGGAATAATTCAGGTTTTACTACTGCTTGGGGTTCTAACTGCTGAAAATCTAGATTTCCCTGTACAGCCAGACGGGTAGAACGGTTGACGGTTTCGTAGATTTTATCTAATGTACCGTCATTGCGGATTTGTTGCAAGTACAAGGCGCGATCGCGTACATCAAGCAAATCTTTTAAAGCCCTTTCTGTATATTCTGGGTCGTTTTCACCCAAAACCGCATTGACCAAATCATAATCAATTTGCTTTTCTTCTTGCAGTAAGGTACGGACACGTTGCAAGAAAAAGTCTTGTAAAGCGGAAATTAGAGAATCTTTATCTTTGCTAAATTCTACTGCAAAATCAGTGGCAATTTGCTCTAACAATTGAGCTAAATTAATTTGTAAATTAGCAAACCAAGTAACGTTAACTACGGAATTTGCCGCCCGACGCAAAGCAAAGGGGTCAGAAGAACCAGAAGGAATTAAACCTAAACCAAAGATACTGACTAAAGTATCTAATCTATCTGCCAAACCGGCAACTTGACCTGTGAGAGTTTGGGGTAAAATATCATCGGCATTTCTGGGTAAATAATGTTCAAAAATTGCTTTAGCTACTTCTGAATCTTCTCCACTGGCTAAAGCATATTTTTCGCCCATAATGCCCTGTAATTCTGGAAACTCATACACCATTTGCGTTACTAAATCTGCTTTACACAGTAACGCAGCCCTTGTAATCTTCTGGCTTTCGGCTTCCCCTAATTGTAATTGGTTGGTGATTCTTTGGGCAATTTTTACTATTCTGTCAACTTTAGCCCGCAATGAACCTAAATCTTCTTGAAAAGTGACTGTTTCTAATTGGGGTAAGAAGTTTTCTAATGGTTTGGCTAAATCAGCATCATAGAAAAATCTCCCGTCAGCTAATCTAGCTCTAATTACTCTCTCATTGCCGACCGCAATAATATCTGATTTGGCCGGATCACCGTTACTAATAGTGACAAAATAAGGCAATAATTCCTTCTGTTCAGCAGTTTTAAATACTGGGAAATATCGCTGATGGCTAACCATGACTGTTGTACTAACTTCAGTCGGTAATTTGAGAAATTCATCTTCAAATTTACCGATAACTGCTGTTGGCCATTCCACCAAATTAGTTACTTCTTCTAACAAATCGGGGTAAATTTCTACATAACCGCCTAACTTGTTAACTGCTGCTTGTACTTGTGCGGTAATAGTTGTTGTCCGTTCAGATGGGACAACATCCACAAAAGCGTCACGCAAAGTATTTACATATTTTTCAGCGTGGGGAATAGTCACAGCTTCGGGATGTAACACACGATGGGCTTGAGAAGTGCGATCGCTCTTCACGGTCTTTTCCCCATTCTGCAATTCTAGCGGCAACACTTCCCCATCTAGCAAAGCCACCAACCAACGAATAGGACGGGAAAATCTTGCGTCACCACTCCCCCAGCGCATTAACCGCTTCCCTTCTAAATTCCAAACCCAGTTAGGAACTAAATCTGTGAGAATTTCCGCTACTGGACGACCGGGGATACTTTTCTTAACAAAAATAAAATCTCCCTTCTCTGTGGGACGCACTTCTAGAGTTGTGACATCTACACCTTGCTTTTTAGCAAAACCCACAGCCGCCTGTGTAGGTTGTCCATCTTTAAAAGCCGCTTGTGCAGGAGGACCCTTAACTTCTTCTTCCCGGTCTGGTTGCTGGGATGGTAAACCTGTGATGAGTACAGCTAACCGCCGGGGAGTACCATAAACTTCTATAGCTTCCGCTTGAAGGATATTCTCTTCTAAACTAGCAGGAATTTTTGACTGCCATTGTTTAATGGCATCACTCAAAAAGCTTGCGGGTAGTTCTTCTGTACCAACTTCTAATAAAAATGCAGGCATAGGACAATGTTTTTAACTTTGCGTGGCTTCAATTAACTAAGTCAATTCCAACAGTTTACCTTGCTATCAGGCTGAGGTGTGCGTTACACAACAGTTTCACCATAATTTTCTTTGTGAATGCTGCTAGTGGACTGAGCAAAAATCAAGCTAAATCTGTAAAATGGCGATCGTTAGCATTCAGTTGTCAGCTATCAGCAAACAGAAAAATCTAGTGTGGTAGAGTACAGGTGGAGAAATCTACCCCTCCCTATCGATAGCCAAATGCTCACTAGCAATTCATTGTTATACAGGCTACCCAAACCTTACCTTTACTAAGTATTTTATATTAGTTTCAACTCTTGTAACTCCATATTTTAACCGCAGTTAAATATAGCAATTCTAAATCATTTATGAACTCTAACTGTTCCCCTCCGGGTTCGCCAGTCCCCCATCGTGACGGAGACCGCCTTGGCGCTAGCCTCTCCCTGCGGGAGAAGACGGGGGCTGGTCTCACCTGTTCCCTGTTAAGAGTTCCCTGTTGTAACCAACTTTCCCCTGTTCTGCACCAACATTTATATTCTGCGAACTATCAGTTTTTTTAGCCAAAATACTGCATTGGCTTTGTGGAATAATCATCATTAACTGTAGCTGGTTTGTAAGGATTTAACTCCAGATAAAGAAGATTACTAGACTCCACAAGTGTAAATTTTATTTGAACTTATTTTAAAATTTTCATTAAAATCCGTATAAATTACTTAAAAACTTGAAAATAATGCTACAATCGCCTCAGCTAGAGTAGTAACCCATTCACATCAAGGTGTTAACCATAATCACGACCAAGTACGTAAATCCTAATTTGACTTTTTAAGTGTATTCTCGGATAAAAGTATAAATCAGTGTATGCAAGTGGAGAAAAATCAAAAAAAATTTATTTGCGACACCAAGACTGCAACTATCCGAAATTTATCAGGATAGTAGGATTTATTGAGATTTTAGGAATCAATTGCCACTAAGTCAGGATGAATTTACTAACCTCAAAAAACATGAATATTCTCATCTATTCCTATAACTATTATCCAGAACCGATTGGCATCGCGCCTTTGATGACAGAACTAGCAGAAGGACTAGTAGCGCGGGGTCATAAAGTGCGGGTAATTACAGGAATGCCTAATTACCCTCAAAGAGAAATTTACGAAGAATACAAGGGTAAATGGTTTGTCACAGAAGAAAGAAACGGCGTTACTATTCAGCGTAGTTATTTGAGAATTAAGTCTAAACCCAATTTATTCGATCGCCTATTGCTAGAACTCAGCTTTGTTGTTAGCAGTCTACCACAAGCTTTAAGAGGTCAACGACCCGATTTAATTATTCTCACAATTCCACCTTTATTAATTACTTTACCAGCTGCTTTACTCGGCTGGATTTTTAATTGTCCAATTGTGCTAAATGTGCAAGACATTCTCCCAGATGCCGCTATACGTGTTGGCTTATTAAAAAATAAATGGATGATTCGCACTTTAGCCACTTTAGAAAAATTAGCCTATCGGATGTCACACACTATTAGCGTCATTGCCGATGGTTTTTGTGATAATTTGGTAAGTAAAGGCGTACCAATTGAGAAAATAAGATGTATTCCCAATTGGGTAAATGTTAATCATATCCGTCCCATTGCCAAACAGGATAATTCTTGGATTTGTGAGCATAAATTAGAAGAAAAGTTTGTTGTCCTCTATTCGGGAAATATTGCCCTTACCCAAGGTTTAGAAACAGTTATAGAAGCAGCATCTCAACTGCGACACATTCCTGAAATCGCTTTTGTAATTGCCGGTGAATCAACAGCTTTAGCAAGATTACAAGAATATTGTTTATCTTGTGGTGCAGATAATGTCTTACTGCTACCTTTGCAACCACGGGAAAAGTTACCACAAATGTTAGCGGCTGCTAATATTGGTTTGGTCGTCCAAAAACGCAGTGTAATTGATTTTAATATGCCGTCTAAAATTCCCTTACTTTTAGCTAGTGGAAGTCCAATTATTGGTTCAGTTCCCGCTAGTGGAACAGCAGCAAAAGCTATTAGAGAAAGTGGCGGCGGTTTAGTTGTAGAACCTGAATCACCTCAAGCTTTAGCCGCAGCAATTTTAGAGATATATGAAAAGCCAAATTTAGCAGTACAACTGGGTAAGAAAGGTAGACAATTTGCTATAGAACGCTATTCATTTGAGCAATCTTTAGAAAAATACGAGCAGTTATTTTTGGATGTGGTACAAAATCGCACCACGAATTTAGGGGGAGTACAAAAATTGCCCTCCAAAGAATCTATAGCTGATATTTAATTAATCCATATTGAATTGGAAAACGGTTATAATGGATTCAGAGCTTTCATGTTTTCCGTTTTGCCAATTCTTAGGCTATTAAATTGCTGTGCTTACTACATTTTTTCTGGGAAGACAGGAGGCAGGAGGCAGGAGGTAAGGAAGCTGATTAGATATGCAATTAAAGTTTAAAAAAATATATTTATTTCATACTAGATACACTACTGTAAATATTTAAAGTTATTTTCTAGAGTTCATATAGCATTCCTATTTGAGTGATGAACTGATAGGCACTTAGGCAGTGAGGAGAATCACGATTGAAAGTAGGGACACGGCATGAGAAACATTGTTGTCAAATAGAAATCTCAGCTATGCCGTGTCCCCATCCCTATCAGGCTAGGCTTGTGCCATTGGGTTTGTTCACGTTTCATTTAGGATTGCTATATATTAGCTTATTGGGTAAAGTTATTGAAAAAGATAAATTCTGTTTCTTAGCTATGGTAGTTGAACGAAGTGAAACCCAACATTAAGGTAGGATAGCAAAGGGGGTGTTGGGTTTCGTTCCTCAACCCAACCTACAAAAATTAAATTAATATTCTTGACCATAATGGGAGCGGTAGAACCTGATTACTTTATTATTGTACCTTTGGTAATAAAATAGATATTATATAGCAGTCCGATTTGAGTTGTGAAATTAATTATGTAGGCAAGGGAACAGGGAACTCTTAACAGGGAAGAGAGAACGAGTTGTACTGATTTTTTTCAAAAATCAAACCGGATTCCTGTAGTACATATAGTCAATATTTTTACCAGACTTTAAATAATTATACAGTACAAATAGCGACAAAAGCTGATAAAGCAAAATTTATTGTCTCCTGCCTTCTTGAGATTTATCTTTCTGTCCCCAGACTCATGTAAAATCGTGACCAAAAAAACTTAAGATGATTTGATGAGTCAAAATAGTCATAATTTTATGGGTTACTACATCTCTCCTCGCTTTCTGGATAAACTTGCTGTACATATCACCAAAAACTTTTTAAATCTTCCTGGTGTAAGAGTTCCCTTAATTTTAGGTATTCATGGACGCAAAGGGGAAGGTAAGTCATTTCAATGCGAGTTAGTGTTTGAAAAAATGGGTATAGAGGTGACGCTGATATCTGGGGGTGAGTTGGAAAGTCCAGATGCAGGAGACCCAGCCAGATTAATTCGTTTGCGTTATCGGGAAACAGCAGAATTAATTAAAGTGCGTGGTAAAATGTGCGTACTGATGATTAATGATTTAGATGCGGGTGCGGGACGCTTTGATGAGGGGACACAATATACA
>DATGXQ010000365.1:0-4963 GCA_035298905.1 Nostocaceae cyanobacterium
GGGGAGATGGGGTGATGGGGAGGTGGGGAGATGGGGAGAGTAAATTTTTTCCAATACCCTACACCCACCTATGCCCATTTTGAATTTTGAATTTTGAATTTTGAATTATTCCCACGGTGCTGGTTTGCGGATTTGTGACCACACGGGACTATATAAAGCCTCATACAATTCCCGTGCCATTTCTACCATTCCCACATAACCTGCATAGGGGTGGTGACGTTCTTGGTTAATATCCAGAAAAGGTATTCTCGCTTTCAGTGCGGTGTATTGGTTTCTTCCCCCCGCAATCAGCATATCTGCGTTAGTATCTTCCACTAATTTCAGCAGTTCTTTAGCACTGCCTTTTTCTAACATAATTCCTTCTGTACCCAACAGCCGTTTGATTTTGGCTTTATCTTCTTCTGTACTCTTGCGGGTACTGGTAGCAACAACTTCAATTCCTAAATCTTTAGCAGCAGAAATAATTGACCAACTTTTCACACCGCCAGTATATAAAACTACTCTTTTTCCTTGTAGTTTAGCACGATAAGGTGCAAGAGCAATATCTAAAGCGGCGGTTTCTTCAGCAATTAACTTTTCAGTTCTAGCTTGCAAATCAGCATCACCCAATTTAGCGGCGATCGTTCGCAAGCAACGATTCATATCATCAATGCCATAGAAAGATTCTTCTATGTAGGGAATACCGTAACGCTCCTCCATTTTCCGCGCCATATTTAACAAAGCGCGTGAGCAAATCATCACATTTAATTTAGCCCGATGAGCGTGACAAATTTCTTCGTAACGCGCATCCCCAGTAATTTTTGATAATACGCGAATACCTAATTTCTTAAATAATGGTAAAACTCCCCACATTTCCCCAGCAATATTGTACTCACCAATCAAATTAATATCAAATGGTGTAGTATATTCTGGTTCAGCAGTGCCAACTACATAATCTAATAAAGCTTCACCACCGAAGCGATTACCTAAATTTTTACTGCCGATAAAACCAGGAGCAATTACCGGGACAACTGGAGTACCAAGTTTTTCGGCCGCTACCTTACAAACTGCTTCCATATCATCGCCGATTAAAGCAGTAACACAAGTAGCATAAACAAAGATTGCTTTAGGATTATACCGTTTATGGATTTCCAGAATAGCTTGGTAGAGTTTCTTTTCACCACCAAAAATTACATCATTTTCAGTTAAATCAGTGGTAAAACCCATTTTATAAAGCATAGGGCCAGAGGAAAAACTACCACGACTTCCCCAGGAATTACCAGCACAAGCTATAGGACCATGTACCAAATGAGCAGCATCAGTAATTGGTACTAGCGCAATCATCGCTCCATCAAAAGCACAACCCCCTTGGGCTGCACCTGGTTGGGCTTGTTGAGTACAAGATTTATTTTTCTTTTCTCCCTTTTTCTGATTATGCTCACATCCTGATTCATTGAGCAGTTCATTAATTTTACTCTGGGTAATTTTCATCTCTGTTCCCTTGCTGGATAGCAGTTATTAACTAAACAATTAGGTATTGGATAACAAACTCATCATGTAAGAATTCAGAATCCATTTTGCGGAGCGTTAGCGTAGGCTATTCAGAACTCAGAATTACAGCAACCTTTACAGTCAAGTTAGATGATTATCAAAAAATCTCACCATTACTATTCTTTGTTTGCTCACAATTCTGATTTCTAAGTCCTGACTCCTGAATTTTTACCTAATGTGCATTTCACTAAAAATATTCTTTACCCTATATTTACATAAATATAACCTATAAAAAGATATTTATTTATCTAAGGCTAAATTTTCTGAAATGATTTTTTTGGAGTTTTAATATAAATTCTCATTTAGACAAAAATTCAGGTGATGATTTCTCAATCTTTTCATCACCAAATTGAAGATTTAATGACAAAAGTTGAATTGATGTTATTATCCCTGCTGGCTACAATGGGAATATGTTGAGGAAAATTAGGTTCTAGATGGGTTGAATGAGTGTTGAAAGAGTAATGAGTAATGAGTTAAATAATTGCTATTTTCTAGCAAATATTCTAGCAAATATACCTTGTGATATCTTCGCCACATTCATCGGCCAGATATGATAAAGCACGGAAGCGCAAAGCTACTACTTGATCATATAAAGGGTTAATTTTGCACAAAGCTGGAATGTGGTAAGTCCGACCAAATAAATTAATATCCCGCTCAAAAGGACAGCAGCAGGGAATTAGTTGACATAGAAAATGAGCAAAGCGACGATTTTTAACTTGAATCCTGTCTACCAACCGCCGCAGGGGGTTAAGAATATCAAAAGCCCCTGGATTTTTATATTTAGGTCGGTAGTAATGCGAGTGAGAATGAGGGATAGATGGCATAATAGCAACCTCTAATCAATGCCATAAACTGTTTAACACTCAGCAATCAGTTGTCAGTTGTCATTTTTCTGCTCAAATAATACCAATTCTCTAAAATTCATCAACAGATCCAAAATCAGAAACCCTTGTTACATCTGGCTTTCTTAATTTTGAATTTTGAATTTTGAATTAGTACAAGGTTCTAGTCTGGTAGCTGATAACTGATTACTATTTAAGGAAGTCTGAGCAGCGATCGCGCCACTCAGAACTTGAAGGATAATTAAGTTAGTTCTACCTATTCCCGAATTGATTCGCTCTAAACTGTGTAGCGATTAACGAACCAAGTCGTAGGAGATATCGGTCTTACCAGCAATATTGGTGTTGCGATCGATCTCTTCAAAGATTGTGTTAACAACCCAGTTTAACAGGTTGATAGCACCTTTATAACCAATAGTTGCATAGCGGTGGTAGTGGTGACGATCCATGATAGGATAACCAATTCTTACTAAAGGAGTCTTGGTGTCGCGCCACAGGTACTTACCGTAGGAGTTACCGATTAACAGGTCTACGGGTTCGGTAAACAACAAGGAACGTAAGTGCCACAAGTCTTTACCACCCCAGATTTTAGCTTCCTTACCGAAGGGGCTAGAATTTAACAGAGCTTGCAATTCTTTCTCAAACTCTTCGTTGGAGTTGTGAACCAGAATGTGTACAGGTTCAGCACCCAATTCCAACATGAAGCTAACAACACCGTAAACTAAATCGGGGTCGCCGTAGATAGCAAAGCGCTTACCGTGAACCCAAGCATGAGAGTCGGTGAAAGCGTCAACAGCACGACCACGCTCAACTTCTAGTTCAGCAGGAATGGGCTTACCAGTCAACTCGCTCAGTTGTTGCAAGAACTCGTCAGTACCCTTGATACCCCAAGGACGAGAAACAACAACCTTTTGACCCCATTCCTTAGCAATATAATCACGGGTCTTGCTTAAGGAGTAAGCTTGGAGAGCAACAGTAGCCTTAGCATTGATAGAATCTGCTGCATCTTCCAGCTTAGTACCACCGGGGTACATGTTGAATTCACCATCGTTAGGTGCGTCAACATAATCACTGTTGTCAGACAACAGAGTATAGTCAAAACCGAACAAGCCAGCAATCCGCTTAACTTCACGGTTGTTTTCTACGTAGGTATCAAAACCAGGGATAAAGTTGATTTTGCCATTGCTGGTAGCTTTCTTCTTACCTGCGGTCAGGTTAGAAAGGATTCCCTTCATCATGTTGTCGTAACCAGTGATGTGAGAACCTACGAAGCTAGGAGTATGAGCAAAAGGTACAGGGAAATCTTGAGGAACAGAACCAGCGTTCTTAGCGTTGGTGATAAACGCCCCAAGATCGTCACCGATAACTTCAGCCATACAGGTGGTGCAAACAGCGATCATTTTGGGCTTATAGAGGCTGTAAGCGTTAGCCAAACCATCGATCATGTTTTGCAGACCACCGAACACCGCAGCGTCTTCAGTCATAGAAGAAGAAACGCCAGAGAATGGTTCTTTATAGTGACGGGTTAAGTGGGTACGGAAGTAAGCAACGCAACCTTGAGAACCTTGAACGAAAGGTAGAGTACCTTCAAAACCTACAGCAGCGAACATAGCGCCCAGAGGTTGACAACCCTTAGCAGGGTTAACGGTCAAAGCTTCACGAGCAAAGTTCTTTTCCCGGTATTCCCAGGTTTTTGTCCATTCTGCTACCCGTGCTACTTCTTCGGGAGAGTGACCGTTTTCAAATTCCTTCTTGTTTTGGAATAATTGTTGATATTCCGGTTGGTGGAATAGCTCAACGTGGTCTTTAATTTGGTCTGGATTTTGAGGCATTTCTGGATCTCCAAGCTTGCTGTGTGTTCTAGTTAGGAATTGAGGATTGGCTGTTTTAATTCAGAGGAGGTAGGGACGGGGTAGCCCTGTCCTTGGGGGTTTCCCCGTCCAATTCGGGTTGGAGGATGAGAAATGTGACTCAAAATTCAGAATGCAAAATTCAGAACTTAGAATTTTAAATTTTGAATTTTGCATTCCCCACTCCTCACTGATGACCTATACCTACTTCTCTTTCTCGTAGTTGCTTAAACAGCAGCCTTAGCCTTAGCCTTGGTCTTAGCTTCCTTGTTCCAGGGAGCGCCAATTAATCCCCAAGTTGGGCTGTTGAGAGCTAAATCCATGTCACGAGCAAAGATAGCGAATCCGTCGTAACCGTGGTAAGGGCCGGAGTAATTCTTTTAATGGTTTAATCTTTTTAAATAATGGAATGTTTGCAATAAGCAATGTCAGCACTAAACATTGTTTGCAGATAACATATTTATTTCTAGGCTAAATATAGTCTAATAATTCAGTCAAATGTCGAGCTTTAGGGTCGAAGTGTCGAGCTTTAGGGTGGAAATTCCGAGCTTTAGGGTGGAAATGTCGAGCTTTGAGGTCGAAGTTCCGAGCTTTAGGGTGGAAATATCGAGCTTTGAGGTGAAGTTTTCGTCCTTTCAGGCTCGAAGTTCCGAGCTTTAGGCTTGAAATGTCGAGCTTTGAGGTTGAAGTTCCGAGCTTTGAGGTGAAGTTTTCGTCCTTTGGGGGTGGAAATTCCGAGCTTTA
>DATGXQ010000366.1:0-17828 GCA_035298905.1 Nostocaceae cyanobacterium
GCATTATCAGGAAATGGCACTTGGCTAAGTTTTGTAATTGGCTTATTGGGATTACTGTTTGTCAGCATTAATATCAACCAATTTGCTAGTCGCTCTGCATCTCCGGGTTCGCTTTACTCTTACATTACTCAAGGATTAGGAGCAACCGCAGGGGTAATTTGTGGTTGGAGTTTAGTGCTGGCTTATTTATTTACTGGCATGTCTGTCTTGTGCGGATTTTCTAATTTTAGTGGGATTTTAATTGGCCATTTAGGTATTCATCCATCTAGCATTACACTACTAGCAATTGGTGCTGGTATTTCCTGGTATGCAGCATATAAAGATATTCAACTTTCGGCTGTAGCTATGTTGTGGATGGAAGGTGTTTCACTGGTTTTAATAGGGATTTTGTGCTTAATTATTTGGGCAAATAAAGGTTTTGCTTTAGATATGACACAATTAACCTTAACTGGTGTTACTCCTGGGAATATTGCTACAGGATTGGTTTTGGTAATGTTTAGTTTTTCTGGCTTTGAAAGTGCTACCAGCTTGGGTGATGAAGCCAAAAAACCATTGAAAACTATACCCAGAGCCGTAATGGGCAGTGTAATCTTGGCGGGTTTATTTTTCATTGCCACAACTTATATAGAAGTTTTGGGCTTTAGCGATACAGGAGTATCAATTACTAATACAGAAGAACCTCTAGGTTTTCTCTCACAAAAAGCTGGAGTTGGTTTTTTAGGAGAATTAATAGGTTTAGGGGCTTTATTAAGTTTCTTTGCTTGTATTTTAGGTAGTATAAATCCGGCGGCTAGAGTAGCATTTTTGATGGCGCGTCATGGATTGTTTCATGCTTCCTTGGGTAATGCTCATTCATCAAATAAAACGCCTCATGTAGCAGTGACAGTCTGTTCAGCAATTACCTTTCTTGTACCTGCGGTGATGTCCCTATTTCAGATCAAACTATTTGAAAGTATGGGTTATTTGGGGGCGATCGCTAGTTATGGATTTTTGACAGTCTATATTCTGATTTCCATTGCTGCACCACTGTACTTGCAAAGAATCCAAAAACTCCGAGTTATAGATGTAATCTTTTCAGTTATTGCCATAGCATTCATGATGATCCCCATAGCTGGTAGTGTGGGAATTCCTGGTAATAGCCTGTTTCCAGTTCCAGAAGCTCCTTATAATGTGTTTCCTTACCTGTTCTCGCTGTATATTTTGGCTACTTGTGGTTGGTTTATCTTCAAAAGACGGCGTTCTCCCCAATTAGCCACAGGTATGCGTCAAAGAGTAGAAGAAATTCATGCCCGATTTTCTGAGAGAAATAATCGTTAATCAAAAGGCAGAAAACGTAAGTATTCAGAATACAGAATCCAGAATTCAGCATTCAAGAGACTTTTACAGTCAAGCTGAATGATTCTCCAGAAATATTACTACTATCTATTCCTGATTGGATCAGCATTCTGAGTTCTGAGTTCTGACTCCTGAATTCTTACCAGAAAACTCCAAAATAGTGAATAAAAAAGTTTTACTACCAGCATATAAGTAACTTTTTTATATTTTGTTCAGAGTTTTCTGTAAATAAATTCTGTTCCTTTTTTGTGAAGTGTAAACCCTAAATTTTTGATAACTTATGAACGGCTTAGTAACAGCAATCAGCACTGGTGCAGCAGCTTTTAGTGCCACTAATATTGATGATTTAGTGATTTTGACACTGTTTTTCTCCCAGGTAAATGCACATTTTCGGCGTTTGCATATTATTCTTGGTCAGTATTTAGGTTTTACGGCTCTGATCATTGCTAGTTTGCCTGGTTTTTTTGGGGGTTTGATTTTACCGCGTCCTTGGATTGGTTTATGTGGCCTAGTCCCGATTATCGTCGGTATCAAGTGTTTATTAAGCACTGAGGAAGAAGAGTCAGAAGCCGTTACACCAGAAATAAAAGACTCTCCCCAATCACTGCTAACAAAATTTTTCAATCTGCAAACTTATAGTGTTGCAGCTGTAACCTTTGCCAATGGTAGTGATAACATTAGTATATATGTGCCGATGTTTGCCAGTAGCACGTGGGAGAGTTTGCTGATTATTTTGGCAGTATTTTTTTTGATGGTGGGAGTGCTGTGTTACGTGGCATATAAATTAACTCACAACCAGGCGATCGCTTTGTTGTTCCAAAAATATGGCAATCATCTGATGCCTTTTGTTCTGATGGGATTAGGCGTTTTTATTGTCCTAAGTAGCGGTAGTTTAACTTTGCTTAATTTCTGGACAGGAGAATTAGTCAGCTAACAATAAAAAATGTCAAATTAACAATGAAGAAATTGTCTACATACGCCTGTTGTCTATTACTTTCACTCTACAGAGAATATCTGCACATTATCAAAATAGAATAAAAAAAGAGGGATAAATTTGAGCATATTAGCATTTTCTCTATTAGTGTGGCTAGGTTCATTTAGCGCAGGTTTAGTAGGAGCATTAACTGGGTTGGGTGGTGGAGTTGTTATCGTTCCCCTATTAACTTCTGTCTTTGGAGTTGATATCCGCTATGCCGTTGGTGCTTCTCTAGTATCCGTGATTGCCACATCATTAGGTGCAGCATCTACATACATTAAAAAAGGCTATACCAACCTCCGCTTAGGAATGTTTTTGGAAGTAGCCACCACAATCGGTGCGATCGTAGGTGCTTTGATTGCCACCTTTATTACCGTAAAAATGCTGACGATTGTCTTAGCTGTTGTGCTAATTTATTCTGCATATTTATCTCAAAGACCAAGAGCAGAACATCAGAACAGCGACTCGGTAGACCCCCTAGCAGAATATTTGAACTTAAATGGTACTTATCCCACATCTGATGGTGTAATGCCGTACCAAGTACAATCCTTATCTACTGGGTCTAGTATCATGTTTGTAGCCGGTGTACTTTCTGGTTTATTGGGGATTGGTTCAGGAGCATTTAAGGTATTGGCAATGGATCAAGCTATGCGTTTACCTTTTAAAGTTTCCACAACTACCAGTAACTTTATGATTGGTGTTACTGCCGCAGCATCAGCAGGGGTGTACCTAACCAGGGGTTATATTGATCCAGGGTTATCTATGCCTGTGATGTTAGGAGTTTTACCAGGTGCTTTCTTGGGAGCGAGAATTTTAATCGGAGCAAAAACGCAAATTTTAAGAATAATCTTCAGTCTTGTGCTGGTGTTAATGGCTTTGAAGATGGTTTACAACAGTCTTATAGGGGGGCTGTAATTATGTATAAAATTAACACGGATCTTAATTGGATGAAACCAACACAAACAGATGTAGAAGCGATCGCACTAACTCTACCACCAGAAGAACCAGATTCAGATATTCAACAGTTAGAAACTCAATTAAGTAATAACTGTGAAGTAGAAACTGAGCAAGATATTATCAAAATTCAAGCAAAAATTCAAACGGAGAAAAAATTAGAATATTTACTCAGTAATTTACTTAAATATGGAGTCCTAATTGCTAGTGTATTTGTTTTATTTGGGGGTATATTATATTTATTTCGCCATTACGCCGATCCTGTAGAATATCAATTTTTTCATGGTACACCATCAGAATTACGTTCACCTATAGGCGTATTCAACGCCGTTTTAGCAGGTAGTAGTTTAGGAGTAATTCAATTTGGATTATTGCTCCTAATTCTCACTCCTATTTTGCGTGTGGTAATTTCTTTATTAACCTTTTTGCTCCAGCGAGAATTTATTTACGTAATCATTACTGGTTTAGTTTTAGCTAGTTTAACTTATAGTTTAGTTGGAGCATATTATTAGGTGTGTCCAGGTCTTTGAGCATGGGTAAGGTAAATATAACTATCCATTACCCATGTTCAATTAATCTAGAAAACTGACTAAAACTTGATTAATAGCAGTAATACCTTGTTGAATAGTTTGTGTAAAATCATTAAGCAACATATCTAAATTTCCAGCAGGGAAACTGAAGAAAATTAATGCAGATACAAAACTCAAACAACCTAAAATTAAAGCTAAACTCCTACCAAAGCAGCCGGGATTAATTTCTAAAAATAAAAACTTGACATTTCCTAAAACAGCAATAGCAAAAAAAATAACCCCAGCAATTAGAAAATAGTTACTTAAAGGCCAACTCATAATCCTGTTGAAAAAATTCCTCACAGCAATTATAGCTAATAATTTTTACTTGATTATCTATAGACCTCTCCGAAAATTAACTATACACGACCTGAAACCCTTGTATGAACGTCAAGGAACGTCTCTACATTCATTACCGAAAATGTCTTATATTAAACAGCAAAAATCAGTATTGAAGATTAGCTTTATCTGCGTCTATCTGCGTCTATCTGCGTTAAAAATAATTGTTACTTATCTGTACATAGCAGAGCTACACCTATAGGTGTGAAAAAAAACCATATTTGCTCAATCATCAGCTACATCCTACAAGACTGAAAAACACAAAAAGACGCAATAATCATTCTTTAGCAGGATTTCTGCCGCTATTCATAGAGAATAGTATCACTGTTGTACTGGACTTTTAGGTCTTTTTCGGTTTAAACTACACTAAACCGATAGGATTTGTGGATTTGTATGACCAGCCTTGAAAAGTTTCCGCACGAGTTTAGTGCTAATTCTGACACGACAGTACAGACTACAGAAAATGCGTCAAAAATCAATATTCTGCAAAAGCTCAGAGGTGGATTTTTCCTAGTTTTGGGATATTTACTATCTCCTCTGTGTTGGTGGAATGATTTATTGTTTAATCTACCAATTGCTTATTTTTTTGGATATCTTTGTAGCCTAATTTCTCCAAAGTTATTGTTACCTTGCTCAATTATCGGCTACTGGCTTTCTAACATCGTAGGTATACTCTTGATGCAATATGGTTCGGCAGATATTTTTCAACAAGAAAAGAAAGAGCATAATTTAAAAAAAGAGCTATTTACGGGTTTTATTTCTTCAACTGTCTACACTTTGATAATTATGCTGTTAATTCAGTTGAAGATTATTGATAGTCCAGTTTTATTTGCTAATAGTTAGATTTAGGCTATTAAGCAAATTGACTAATTTTTCATTTTTCATAAGTCAACATAGCCTGTTTAGTTATTGTAGAGGGGTACTTGATTACACCTCTACATTTCTCTTATACAGCAGGGAACAGGGAAAAGGGTTGAAAGTCTTTTAGCATCAGGCTTTGTTCCTAACATTTTTACCTCATTTAGCTGGAATCTGCTGTAGAATCAGGCTTTATTATTAACGTTTGTACTTCATTTAATTTGCTAAAATAAATCAGGCTACCTCGATATAGCCATTCCGGCTGAAGTGAAGTACAGTCAATCCCTTAATTTACAAGCTTTACAGCCTTTTTAATGTACCTCATCTGACAGGGAAACGCTGTAAAATCTCAATTTACCAATTTTTAATTTTTAATTTTTAATTTTTAATTATTTATCTACCTATAAATAAAGGGAGTCGTCCGTTCCACTTTTCTATCGCTTGTCTTTGGATTAATTCTGTAGTTAAACCATCGCGCAGTAGTTTATTGACTTCAGCTTCTCCTTTGGCTAAATTTACTTTTGCTTCTGCTTCTTTGATGGCTTTAGCGGCGATAAATTCGGCTCTTTTCGCTTCCTGTTCAGCAATTTTTTTGGCTTCTACTGCTTGACTGAAACGTTGGGAGAAATGCACATTTAAAAGAGAAATATCGTCAACTGCGATATGATAATTAACTAAACGTGTAGTTAGTTGTGCATCTAATTTTGTTTTTAATTCTCCCCTTTTAGTAATAATTTCTTCGGCGGTATATTGAGCTATAATTGCTTTGACAACTTCTTCAATTGCTGGATTGAGAATTTTATCAACTATGTCTCTTTCCCCACCAATTTGTTGAAAAATAATGTTTACTTCTGTGGGGATAACATGCCAGTTTAGAGCAACGTCAGCAAATACTTCTTGTAAATCTTTGGAAGAAGCTTTTGCATATATGTCCTGTTTTTGAATCCGAATACTTAATTTTTTGACTGTATTTACTATGGGAATAATCCGATGGATTCCTTCACCTAAAATTTGGTCTTGTACTTGACCAAATTTCATTAATACCCCTCGTTCTCCAGCATTAACAATGACAAAAGGTGTGAGGAAAATAGTAATTAAACATAGTAGTGCTGTTAATTTACCTGCATTGTTCAGGGTTTTATTTTTTTTCATTCTGGTTCGATTGGTTCTTGGTTCTGATTTCTACCTGATGATAAATGACAACAGGTGTAACAACTCGAACCGAAGTTGAAGATTTAACTCAAATTTTTCCTACCAGATTCATTAATTGTTTGTCTAGTTCAATTAAATAATCTTTACCATAAGTACCATTTTCTAAGGTGGTGATTAAATGCTCAGGGATATCTTGGTCGATTTCAGGACAAGAAGCAGCCGCAGCGAGTGCGATCGCCCCAACTGTATCTACATCTCCAGTAAAATTAATACAGTCCTGTAATAATTCGCTCATGCTGTCATTTCTGATGATAGCTGTAATTGCTGCTCTGACGCTCATCCAGCCTTTAGATTTAACTTTTCCCTGCCAAGGTTTAGACCAATCACCAGTAACATAGCCTTCAAGAAACTGCCCTAATTTGCGTTTTGCTCCCAGTTGGTAAATAAAATAATGGGACATTAAAGCAGCTGCAACGGCCGCATTAATACCATCTGGTGTATTGTGGGTGATAGCAGCTTGAATGGTGGCTGCTTGGATCACTTTTTCTGGTGTAGAATAGACACCAATAGGTGCTGCACGCATAGCTGCACCGCTTTTATCACTGTCTGGGTGAATCTTATCTAAAAATTCTTCTGCATTATTAATACTATTTAAAAAATGGTAAAAGTTGCGAGAATAACCTTCTCTGGCATCGCGTTTAAAAGCATTAACAAAACTAGCGGCTAAAACTTCTGGTGTCCAAGGTGCTTGAGCAACTATCACTTCAGCAATAGCAATACTCATTTGTGTATCATCAGTATAGCTGCCTGGGATGAGTCGATGACGGGGATGTTTAACGTATCGACTCAAATCGTTGGCATAGATAATTTCATCGGCATATTCAAAACCTGCACCGTAAGCGTCACCAATTGCCAACTCTAGCAGCATAGAATTATTTAAACTAAAAATGGACGTGCCAGATAATAACTAGTAATAGATTTAGCATCTACAGGTTCACCTGCGGCTATGGCTTTTTCTAGTTCTTCGGGGGTGAAAAGTACTGTTTCGATGTCTTCGTCCTCATCTTTTTTGGGAGGAATTTCTAGCTTTTCTAAATCTTGGGCTAGGAAAGCATAGATAATTTCATCAGAATAACCGGGAGCGAGAAAAAATTCACCTAATTTTTGCCATTTGTTAGCATGATAACCAGTTTCTTCTTCAATTTCTCGTTGCACTGTTTCCAAGGGGTCTTCATTAGGTTCTAGTGTCCCAGCCGGAAATTCTAAAATCCGTCCTTGGACTGCGAAACGATATTGGCGTACCAGTACCAGTTTACCTTCTGGTGTGATAGGCACAACCAGCGCCCCACCGGGATGACGAATACATTCCCATTCTCCTTCAGACTTGTTAGGCAACCGCAAACGGTTAACCTCAAAGTTAAATTTACGTCCTTTGTAGAAAAGGCGTTGTTTGAGCAGTTGTGGTAATTCTCTACCTAATGGCATGATTAATTTCTATGGTCTGTAAAATATACAAAATATCTACTTAGGGCTGTTGATGTCATCAGTATGCTTTTGTGGTTGACCATTTTGATTATCCAACAGTAAATGCACATCCGAACTATCTAGCTCTTGCAGTAGGTCTTGAATTAGACGTTGGGTAACAGGTTCTACCCAAAGGGGTGCTATTTCTGCTAAGGGTACTAACACAAACGCCCTTCCCCGCATTCGGGGATGGGGAATTTGCAAATTTGGCTGATTAAGGATTAAGTCATCATATAACAATAAGTCCAAATCTAGAGTTCTTGGACCCCAATGCTCTTGGCGAGTGCGCCCAAATTTTTGTTCGATCGCTAGTAAAGTGGCTAATAGGGTTTGGGGCAACATTTTTACTTGCAGGATGGCACAGGCATTTAAGTAGTCCGGTTGGGGTGGCCCCACAGCTTTGGTTTTATACCAACTGGACTGAGCTTCTAGAAGAATGCCTGGTGTTTGGGCTAATGTGTTTAAGGATGCGGCTAATGTGGCTTGGCTATCACCCAGATTACTACCAAGGGCGATCGCGCAGCGTACTGATTGCTCTAACTCTAAAGTTTGTAACAAGTTTGCTTGGGTATGAATGGGACTAAACTTGGCTTGATTCATGTTTAACGCTGCCAATAATCTTGCTCTTTCACTCTACAAAACCATTTGAGCAAAGTGCTTTTGGGATTAAACGTCCATATCATCTCTAATTTGGGCTTTTTTCTAGCAATATTTACAGCACAAAGCTGTTCGCTAACGCATACTTATTTTAATATACTGATAGATTAGCAACGAATAAGCATTCAGCTATCAGCCGTCAGCCGTCAGTCAGCTAGAAAATGAATGTGATGATTCCTCATTCAATGACGTTCATTCTCTTTCCTGAATGCTAGATGCCGATCGCTAATTGCTGACAAAACAACTATTTGCCAATCACTCTGACGAGGAGAAACTGCTATTGCCGTTAGGGAATCAACATCAAAATGAGGAGTCCACACATGACAACCCATCGCCGACAATGCTGGTGAAGGCAAAGCATTTAATATACCAAATGACAAAAGGTTCATTTGGTCTAGTGGCCAAAATTGTGTGGGGCGATAAACCTTTTTATCGTCGGTTGTGGTTCTGGGCGGGTTTGAGTTTGGGTGGAGGAGCGATCGCTTTTAATTATGGTATTGCGGAAATCGATCGCACCCTACCAGATAAATCACAACTCAATGCAGTGCTACGTGAGCAGACATTAACTATCAAGGCGGCTGATGGTTCAATTTTACAGCAACAAGGTGAAGCGACTAGAGACCAATTAAAGCTGGTACAAATACCAGATGTTTTAGAGCAAGCTTTTATCGCTTCTGAAGACCGCAGATTTAGAAAACATCAAGGTATTGATGCTCAAGGTATTGTCAGAGCAGTTTGGAATAATGTGCGATCGCAAGATGTGGTGGAAGGTGGCAGTACCATCACCCAGCAATTAGCACGGATTCTGTTCCTCAAACAAGAACGGACGATTTGGCGCAAACTCAAGGAAGCCCGTCTCGCCCAAAAAATGGAAACAGAATTAACCAAAGACCAGATTTTAGAGCGTTATCTGAATTTGGTTTATTTGGGTTCTGGGGCTTACGGTGTAGCGGATGCAGCTTGGGTGTATTTTAGCAAACCAGTAGATAAACTGAGTTTAGCAGAAATGGCCACGATTGCCGGACTCGCCCCTGCTCCTAGCCTCTACGCACCAGATAAGAATCCAGATGCTGCACTAGCAAGGCGAAATCTGGTATTACAACGCATGGAGGAAGATGGAGTAATCACAGTTGAGCAAAAACTGGCTGCTAGTCAAGAACCATTAAAGTTAAAAACCAGTTTACCCAAACGCCTACAAGTTCAATTTCCCTACTTTACTACCTACATTCAAAAAGAATTACCCAAGTATGTATCCCCAGATGTGTTAGCAGGGGGAGGATTAGTAGTAGAAACTTCCTTAAACCCGACTTGGCAAAAAGCCGCAGAAGCAACAGTGACCAAGATTTTATCTAATCAAGGTCGTTGGGAAAACTTCAAGGAAGCAGCTTTAGTAGCCATTGACCCCCGTAATGGGGAAATCAGGGCGATGGTGGGAGGTAAAGATTTTAGTCAAAATCAGTTTAATCGGGTAACACAAGCCCAAAGACAGCCGGGATCTACCTTTAAAGGATTTGTCTATGCAGCTGCGATCGCTAGTGGGAAAAGTCCCTACGATAGTTATTTAGACGCACCCCTAGTCATAGATGGTTATGAGCCAAAAAACTCTAGTCGCAAGTTCTCCGGTTGGCTGACGATGAGAGATGCTCTCACCAATTCAGTTAATATCATTGCCGTAAGAATCCTCCTAGATGTCGGATTTGAGCCAACCATCAAACTAGCCCAGGATATGGGCATCAAATCACAACTTAAACCGACTTACTCCTTAGCCTTGGGTTCTAATGAAGTAAATCTCCTAGAAATAACCAGCGCTTATGGTACTTTTGCCACCCAAGGAATGCACACAGAAGTACATGGTATTCGTCGCATTCTCAACCGTCAGGGTAAGGTAATTTGGTCAGCCGACTATAAACCCAAACGTGTCCTAGATGCAGACAGCGCCGCAATTATGACTTGGATGCTGCGGAATGTCGTAGAAAGTGGCACTGCTACACCAGCCCAACTGGACAATAGACCAGTAGCAGGTAAAACAGGAACTACCGATGAAGCCCGTGACTTGTGGTTTATTGGCTACATTCCCCAAGTCGTCACAGGAGTTTGGCTAGGTAACGACGATAACAGCCCTACCTGGGGAACCAGTGCCAGAGCCGCTTATACCTGGCATGAATTTATGGAACAAGTAGTAGGAGAAATACCAGTAGAAAAATTTCCCTCCCGTCCCAAATTAGAGGGACGAGTAGCCAGCATCAAAGCCCAACCTATTAAACCAAAGCGGCTTGTGGCTCGTGCTATCCCCAGCAATGATGATGATAAAGATGAGGATAACACTAACAAAACTACCGAAACACCCAGAAGAACCAGAAGAAGAATCTATCGGGAAATAGATCAGCAGTCTGATGATACACCTAGACGCAGAAGACGTTACCGACAATCAGAAGAGCAAGTCACACCCAGAAGACGGCGACACAGCACAGAATCAAGTAGTCGCTCTAGTTCTGAATCACCTCGGAGAAGAGTCAGAAGTTATCGTAGTGAATCTAACTCATCTTCATCCAGTCCTAGAAATAATACTGAATCTTCTCCACCTAAACCTTCTTGGAGAGAGAGACTCAAACCCACTCAACCATCAACTGATTCATCTTCATCTTCCGATTCATCTTCATCTTCCGATTCCTCAGATCAATAATATTTTTATATTAGGGTGCATATCTCTCTCTCAGATAAAGTTGTTATCGCTAGAGGGAGATGTGAGATGTTATGCTCGTTTTATACTTTGTTAAGAAATGTTACCCAACCAGGAGAATATCGAAGATATGTTAACGCATCTATTACTGGAAATCACCGCACCAGCAGCAGGCCCCCATTTCCCTCTAGCTTTCACCTTAGTGTATGTAGTTGGTTTTATTGCTGCGGTAACTATTGGCTCAATAGCCTGGTACAACTCCAAACGTCCTGCTGGTTGGGAAAGTAAAGAACGCCCTGATTTTATTCCCAAAATTGACAAAGAAGAAACACCCGGTTTAGGTGAACCAAAATCATAACAAAAAACATAATTTGACAACCTGCCTGAGAATCAACTCTCAGGCTCATCATAAAATACCCCTCAAACCCACCCAAATCTCCGACAAAACCTAATTTATCATTTTCAACATTATGCAAAACCATCACCATTATTTGTAGGGACAAGGCATTGCCTTGTCCTTAATATTTTGCTTGTGTTAAATAGAATAAAAATTATGCGTAGGGACACGGCTTCAAAAGTATTGTGGTCAAACCAAAACCTTATCTATGCCGTGTCCTGATCACGTATCCCATCCAAACAATAACTCCTCTAAACGGAAAACGTAAATTAACGGTTCAGCACATCCAATAATGACTTGCAGAATTTTTTCATGTTTCCCCTGCGGCTTTCTTTCCTTTAAATAAATCAGAAGTAGATTTTTCAGATGATGAATAAGGTGCATTAAACTACATTAATTTGCCCTACTTAAGTGTTTTCTGATCATTTATTAAAAGTCTTCTGGTTCAGATGATGTGATTTCACTAAAAAAATTTATATTAACACCAAAATCCATATCAATATAAGATTCAAGCTCACCATAATCCACTGATATACATAAAAGATATTGAGGTAAACTTCTTTCCTCAATGACACGTCGATAATTTCCTTCTTCAAATTCATAACCCTTAATATACTTAACTAAATCATGATCAAAATCTAAATCTAGACCTCGAAAATATCTAAATATTATTTGGTAAGCTAACGGAACAGAGAATTTATATATAGTTTTAGCATCTACTGGAGTTTTATTATTTTTATCTTGATTATGAAAATCTGGTTTTACATCTCTAATTATTGAATATACTACATTAATAGGAACAACTGCGGCATAATTTTGTTTTGTAGTAGATGGAAAAAATGAATAATCATGAACCTTTTCAATTGGTTGATAATCATACATTAGTAGCATTGGATATTTAATATTTGCGCTAATTGTTTGCAGTTGTCTACCTTTAATCTCTTGGAATCTTCTTGTTTTTTTATGTTTTATTTTTGCTTCTAGAGAAGTAACTCCCTCAATAATAGAATTATCAGGATATTTAATTCTTACAAGAAACCCTATATCACCAAATTGAGTTTCAAGATTACCAGTAAATTTATATGCCACTGAGTTAATTGTAAAATCTAATGAAGATAAGCCTTGAATTTGAATATTGCGAAATAATTTCCTATATTCAAACAATATTTTCCTTGTAATATAATCTTCTCTCCAATCTGAAGGATAACTATCCCATATTTGTTGACGAATAATTTTTTCTAACTCAGCGTATAACGTCATCAGAGACATCTTGATAATATTCATATCAACCTACACTAAAATTAATTAACCTAATAATTATAGGCTCTACCATTACTTTTATGTAAAACAGTATTTAGTAGGTTGGCTTGAACGAAGTGAAACCCGACAAATGCCCGGAAATGTTGGGTTACGTTCCTCAACCCAACCTACAAAAATTAAATTAATATTGTTTACCATAAGGGGAGCGGTAGAACCAAGATTTTCAAATTGTTGCCAGCTAATGTTGTAAAGCATTACTCTATCAGCGCGATTTTTGGCAAGTGTCATCTTGATGACTCCTAAAAATTTGAAATTTTAACAAATACCCTCACACCCGTATAGAAATTATTTTTTAGATACAATACCAGGACACAGCACAAAGAGAATTTTGGTTTACTCACAAGATTTTTAATGCCATGTTAATTGGAATTATAGTAATTTTGAAACAAATGTAGAGACATTCCATAGAACATCTCTACACAGTTTTAATTTTTAATTTTTAGTTTTTAATTGTTTACTGTCCAAACTCTAACCTAGCTTGTTCAACCAACTCCCCAGTAATCACTTCTTGATTTGCTTCTCTTGCTAAATGCTCAATTCTTGCTTTAGCTTGAGAACGCACAAAAAAAGGAATATTTTTTAACTTTGTTTTAGCTTCCGCAGTCCAGCGTAAACCATCCAAATTGTAATTTTCCATAACACACCTTTTCAAAATTTAATAAAAACCCTCTGCGTTCCTCTGCGTTTACCTTTGCGTTCCTCTGCGTTTCAAAGACATTTATTTATTAATTTGATTGTGTCATATTCCCAGCTAAACAACCATAAAAAAAGCTCTCGCCTTGCAGCAAGAGCAGTAAAATTGATTGTCAGTGATGAAAGAAAATTAGTCGAGATCCGGCATGTAGTATGCTGGTTCGTTCTCGCGATCGATCCCTCTTTCAAAACCACCAGCAGCAGCACGAGCGCGTCCTGCGTGCCACAAGTGACCAATCAAGAAGAAGAAACCTAATACAAAGTGAGAACATGCCAACCACGCGCGAGGAGACACGTAGTTAAAGGAGTTAATTTCGGTAGCCACACCACCTACAGAGTTCAAGGAACCCAGAGGAGCATGAGTCATGTATTCAGCAGCGCGACGAGCTTGCCAAGGCTGAATATCATTTTTGATTTTGTCTAAGTCTAAACCGTTAGGTCCACGTAAAGGCTCTAACCAAGGGCCACGGAAATCCCAGAAGCGCATGGTTTCACCACCGAAGATGATTTCACCTGTGGGGGAGCGCATCAAGTATTTACCTAGACCTGTGGGGCCTTGAGCAGAACCAACGTTAGCACCTAAGCGTTGGTCACGAATCAAGAAGGTTAAAGCTTGAGCTTGAGAAGCTTCGGGGCCGGTGGGACCGAAGAATTCACTGGGGTATACGGTGTTGTTATACCAAACCATGACGGAAGCGATAAAGCCCATCATGGATAAAGCACCCAAGCTGTAGGACAGATAAGCTTCACCAGACCAAATGAACGCACGACGCGCCCAAGCAAAAGGCTTGGTGAAAATGTGCCAAATACCACCAGCAATACAGATGAAAGCAATCCAGATGTGACCGCCGATAACGTCTTCTAAGTTATCAACGCTAACAATCCAACCTTCACCACCAAAAGGAGCTTTGATTAGATAACCAAAGATAATCGCGGGGTTGAGAGTTGGGTTGGTAATCACACGGACATCACCACCACCGGGGGCCCAGGTGTCATAGATACCACCGAAGAACATGGCCTTCAATACCAGCAGCAACGCACCGCATCCTAAGATGATCAGGTGGAAGCCGATGATGTTGGTCATCTTGTTCTTATCTTTCCAGTCGTAACCGAAGAAAGAGGAGTACTCTTCTAAGGTTTCGGGGCCACGTACAGCGTGGTAAATACCACCGAAGCCGAGAACTGCGGAGGAAATCAGGTGAAGTACACCAACTACGAAGTAGGGGAAGGTGTCAACTACTTCACCACCAGGGCCAACGCCCCAGCCTAAAGTAGCCAAGTGAGGCAGAAGAATTAAGCCCTGTTCGTACATGGGCTTTTCTGGGATGAAGTGAGCAACTTCAAATAAGGTCATTGCTCCTGCCCAGAAGACGATTAAACCAGCGTGGGCTACGTGAGCGCCTAGCAGTTTACCGGAGAGGTTAATTAGACGAGCATTACCAGACCACCAAGCAAAACCGCTTGATTCTTGGTCTCGTCCAGCTCCGACGATCGAGCGATTAGAGAGCGTTACCACGAGGTAATACCTCCTCAGGGAATACAAATTGTTCGTGGGGCTGGTCTTGAGGAGCCATCCAAGCGCGGATACCCTCGTTCAGCAAAATGTTTTTGGTATAGAAGGTTTCAAATTCTGGGTCTTCTGCTGCCCGTAATTCTTGGGATACGAAGTCATAAGCCCGTAGGTTTAATGCTAAACCAACGATACCTACTGCACTCATCCACAAGCCTGTTACTGGTACAAACAGCATGAAGAAGTGTAACCAGCGTTTGTTGGAGAAAGCAATCCCGAAAATCTGTGACCAGAAACGGTTTGCTGTCACCATGGAGTAGGTTTCTTCTGCTTGGGTGGGGTTGAAAGCGCGGAAGGTGTTGGAGCCTTCACCGTCTTCAAATAGGGTGTTTTCTACTGTTGCACCGTGGATAGCGCAAAGTAAAGCACCACCTAATACACCCGCTACTCCCATCATGTGGAAGGGGTTTAATGTCCAGTTGTGGAAACCTTGCAGGAACAATAAGAAGCGGAAGATTGCTGCCACGCCAAAGCTAGGAGCAAAGAACCAGCTAGATTGTCCCAAGGGGTACATTAAGAATACGCTGACAAATACTGCAATGGGTGCAGAGAAAGCCAGGGCGTTATAGGGACGGATGCCTACTAGGCGGGAGATTTCAAATTGGCGTAACATGAAGCCAATTAGACCGAAAGCACCGTGTAATGCTACGAATGGCCATAAACCACCTAGCTGACACCAGCGTGTAAAGTCGCCTTGGGCTTCTGGTCCCCACAGTAACAGCAAAGAGTGCCCCATGCTGTCGGCGGGGGTAGATACTGCTACTGTCAAGAAGTTGCAGCCTTCTAGGTAGGAGGAGGCTAAACCGTGGGTGTACCAGGAGGTAACGAAGGTTGTACCGGTCAACCAGCCGCCTAATGCTAGGTAAGCGCAGGGGAATAGTAAAATCCCTGACCAACCTACGAAGACGAAGCGATCGCGTTTCAACCAGTCGTCTAATACGTCAAACCACCCTCTTGAGGGGGCGCGTCCAACTGCGATGGTCATTTCTGGAAAATCTCCAATATTTATAAGTACAGGTTTTATGAGAATGTAGATGGCTTTGTGACTGTCATCTACAATCAGAAAATTAACCGGATTGTCAATCCAGTTTACAATTTTTTACTGTCTCTAATTATTCTACGTGCAAGTTTCTAATTTTTCTAGGGGAGTGAGGGGGAAATTTTTTTCAGATGGAGGGATGAGGGAGATGGGGAGATGGGGAGATGGGGAGATGGGGAGAAAAGAAGAGTTTACATAAACTATCACTACCCTAATTACTAACCCCCAGTCACCAATCACCAATCCCTCTCTGTGGTTAATAATTATTGATGTAGATTTATTAAGAAATTTTTTAATATGGCAGTCAAAGTTGGTGATAAAGCACCTGAGTTCACTTTACCGAATCAAAGCGGGAATAATGTGAGTTTGGCAGATTTTCGGGGTAAACAGGCTGTTGTTCTCTATTTTTATCCCAAGGACGATACACCCGGATGCACAGCAGAATCTTGCGCTTTCCGGGATCAATATGAGGTGTTTAAAGCGGCTGGTGCTGAAGTTATCGGTGTCAGTGGTGATTCCCGTGAGTCTCACCAGCGTTTTGCAGCAAAATACAATCTCCCTTTTACACTTTTAAGCGATAAGGGCGACCAAGTACGTAAACAATATGGTGCTACTGCTGCTTTTGGGTTGTTTCCTGGTCGGGTGACATATGTAATTGACCAAGAGGGTGTGGTGCGCTATGTGTTTGATTCCATGTTTAACTTTCAGGGACATGTAGAAGAAGCTCTTAAAACTTTGCAACAGTTGGTAGCAAAATAAGAGATTTTCCCGCACACAGAAGCGCAGAGTCTTGTTGATAACTCTGCGACTTCCTCTACTTAAGTGTCAGTTAGGTTTTGTGGATTTTTTCGGCTACAACACCATTCGCATGGGCAGTTTTACCATTTTTACCATTGCCATTGTGACCGTTACGGGGTTGAATGACACCATAACCGCCGTGATTCCGTTCGTAGATAACGTTAATTTCTCCTGTTTCAGCATTGCGGAACATATAGAAGTCGTGACCAACCATTTGTAGCTGTTCTAAGGCTTCTTCTATGGTCATGGGAGGCATAGAAAAGTATTTTGTGCGGACGACCTCTTCTGGTAGTTCGGGAGTGCGATCGCCTATTAAATCAGTTATAACTGTTTCTGGTACTAAGGTATCAGTATCAATTTGAGCTTGGGTTTTTTGATCTCGCCTTCTTTCTTTGTATTTACGTAGTTGTCTAGAAATTTTATCTGCTACTAAATCAATGCTGGCATATAAGTTTTCGCTGCTTTCCTCAGCACGGATGACGCTACCATTGGCATAGATAGTGACTTCAGCCGCTTGTTTGGGGTTTATTCGGGGATTGCGAGCTACGCTTAAATGGACATCCACTTCATTTGTGATGTTTTGAAAATGATTAACTGCTTTCTCAATTTTTTGATGCACATATTCTCGGATTGCATCGGTAATTTCAATATTTTTGCCGTGGATGACAAGCTTCATGTAAACTCTCCCGCTCAAAATTTACTGTGAATTTGTTTTGTAAGAAGAGAGATTGCAGTCAGGTCTATCACTGTCGCCAACACAATAATTAATTGTTGTTTATACACTGCCGGTTTGCTCGCTCTACGCTTGCTGTATCTGAAGTTTTTGCGTAAGTATTCAGAATACAGAATCCAGAATTCAGCATTCAAGAGACTTTTACAGTCAAGCTGAATTATTCTCAAGAAATATTACTACTATCTATTCCTGATTGGATCAGCATTCTGACTTCTGACTCCTGACTCCTGAATT
>DATGXQ010000367.1:0-7956 GCA_035298905.1 Nostocaceae cyanobacterium
GGGGGGATTAGGCGGTACGGCGGCGCTTTACTTAGCAGTAGCGGGTGTTGGGCGGCTAATCCTTGTCCGGGGTGGTGATTTGCGGCTTGATGATATGAATCGTCAAGTTCTGATGACAGATGACTGGGTGGGTAAACCCAGAGTATTCAAAGCTAAAGAAACATTAGCGGCGATTAACCCCGATGTGCAAATTGAAACAATACATGACTACATCACCCCAGAAAATGTAGACTCATTGGTACAATCTGCTGACATGGCTTTGGATTGCGCCCATAATTTTACTGAGCGCAACTTGTTAAATGAAGCTTGTGTGCGTTGGCGAAAACCAATGGTAGAAGCGGCTATGGATGGGATGGAGGCTTACCTGACAACCATTATTCCAGGTGTAACGCCTTGTTTATCCTGTCTATTTCCTGAAAAACCAGATTGGGACCGGCGGGGTTTTTCCGTGCTGGGGGCTGTATCTGGGACATTGGCTTGTTTGACAGCGCTAGAAGCAATTAAATTAATTACTGGTTTTAGTCAGCCTTTATTATCACAACTGCTGACTATTGACCTCAATCGCATGGAATTTGCTAAACGTCGTTCCCACCGCGATCGCGCTTGTCCCGTTTGTGGAAATACCGCACCTTGGCGCTACTCCCAATCTTCATCTCTGACAGTTTAAGCATCTGTCATCACGAGTATTCAGAATTCAGAATCCAGAATTCAGAATAATTAAGGCTTGTAGAATCTAGCTGGATAATTACTAAAAAACTCATTCCACTATATTCCTAACTAACAAGCATTCTGACTCCTGACTCCTGACTTCTTTCTTGTCATCAAATAATCACCCAAACCTGAAATCAGAATAATCGCTACAGATCAGGAAAAAAAATGACTGTTACTTTAACAGAAAAAGCAGAATTTCGTCTGCGGGCATTCCTCCGGGGTTCCGCTTCTGATTCTGAAAGTAATAATAGCACTAAAGGCATTCGCATATCTGTAAAAGGTGGCGGTTGCAGTGGCTATGAATATGGTTTAGAAGTCACCAGTAAACCCCGACCAGATGATTTAGTTATCCAACAAGGTAACGTCTTGGTTTACGTCGATGCTCAAAGTGCGCCATTACTAGAAGGAGTGGTAATCGATTTTGTTGAGGGAGTGATGGAAAGTGGTTTTAAATTCATCAATCCTAATGCAACAGATACCTGTAGTTGTGGAAAGTCTTTTAAAGCAGGTAACTGTACACCAAATGGTGTTCCTTGTAGCTAACGAAATTAAGAAATTGAGAAACAATAAATTATAGATATTTTCTCAGTTCTGTTAGCACCAAATCAACTTAAGAAACTCCCGTAGACGTACTCCGCAAAAATTTTTCTGTCAACTCTTCTGTACAGAAAAGGTAGGTCAGGGAGACTTAATAACTGCCGACGAGCTAAATTTATTAACGTTTGAGGAGAACCGGAAAATGGCTACCTATCAAGTAAGATTAATCAACAAAAAAGAAGACCTCGACACCACAATCGAGTGTGACGAAGAAACCACAATTTTAGACGCAGCAGAAGAAGCTGGTATTGAGTTACCTTTCTCCTGTCATTCTGGTTCTTGTTCTAGCTGTGTTGGTAAAATTGTAGAAGGTGAAATCAACCAAGACGATCAAAACTTCTTGGATGATGACCAAGTTTCCAAAGGTTTTGCTTTATTGTGCGTTACCTATCCTCGCTCCAACTGCACAATCAAAACCCACCAAGAAGCTTATTTACCATAGAACCTTATACCAATTCAAAATTCAAAATTCAAAATTCAAAATTAAGAAAGCCAGGTGCAAGAAGGGTTTCTGATTTTGAATCTATTGCTGAATTTTAGAGAATTGGTATTAATTGGTTTTTAATTTGCTACAACTCTTAGGTTTTAGCTACAAAAAAGATGAAGGATGCAAAACATCCTTCACTCTTTCGTTTATACTTTACATGGTTATCCTGTAATGTTTACTCCTTTTAGTGTTATCGGTTGCTCACTAGAATTACTCAAGCCTGGTGCAAAAGGTATAGTGGCTTTCTGCAATCATCAGGATGAAACTATCCGTAAAAAGCTCATTGCTATGGGAGTAAATACAGGTGCTGATATAGTTGTAGAACAGAATTTTCCCTCTTTTATAGTTAAAATTAATAATACCTCCATGACCATTGAGCAGGACATAGCTAGAGCTATTTACGTCCGAGTTATTGATAATTAATTTCTGATTATATTATTTATATTCTCTTCGTTGTGACGGAGGTCATGGCATTGCCATGTCCCTACAAGATTTAATATTTAAACCTCTCGTTCCCTGGCTCTACCAGGGAATGCTAATTTAGAGGCTCTGCCTCATATTGCCTAGATATAAGTAATCATACGGTTTTTGATGATATTAATTATAGATTACACTAGATGTGATTTATTAAAAAAATACATTCCTATTTAAGTTTAGTTAACAACAGGGTAACAATTTTATGTCTAGTGATAACATAATAAAAAAGATTGGATTAAAAATTTCTACTTCATACTTTTACACAGGCTTATTATTAATATTGGTCTTTGTTATTGGTTTTTGCTTGGGTGCTACTGACTATCATGAATCTCTGAAAGGGGTGAATTGGGCTAACATTTTGTCTCCTGTTGTAAGCTTATTAGGTTTTTCATTTGCTATTGTAACTTATAATCAATGGTTGAATAAGAAGAAACAAGATGATGCGTATTTGGTTGCAAAAGAATATCTATCAGCCTTAAATAAAATTGAAGATGCTTTGATAGCAATAAATTTTCAGTATTCGTATTTGTGTCCAGTACCCGGACTTGCCGTTGAACCGAAAGAAATTTCCATAAAAAGAATTGAAGAAATTGATAATTTACGGAATAGTTTTTATTCAGAACAAGTAGATATTAATAAATATAAAATAGAACTAATCTTTTGGAAAGTAAAACTTAGTGATATTTTTGAAGAAAAACATAATTATTTAAATCAGCAATTAAGGGATATTAACTCTATTATGATCTGCTTAAATAGTCAACTTTGTGGTTATTATGTAGAAGGAAGGGAAAATATTCAAGAGGTAATAAGGCACAAAGAGATGTTCGATGAACACCTGAAGATTGTACAGGCTATTCTTTATGAGAGATTTTCACAAGGCTTTGAAAAAATGTTCAAATTTGAGTAGCTAGACAAAGCTAATAAGCATTTACGCACGAAATGACGCACCCCACATCAAAAAGGCGATCGCTCTGTTCTGTATCCATCAAACCAAACAACCAAAAGGCAAACGGTAAGTACACTGAATAGTTCTTTATCAGTCCCTACGTAGGGATAAGGCAATGCCTTATCCTTCTTGAAAAATTTGGTTTACACTAAGATTTAATTCGGGAAATGTTTGAGAAATAATCTTGTCATTATCTCGAAATTTACTAATGTGATATTCTCCCTCAACCAAATTACAAACACAAATTGTTGGTTGCTTAGGATTACCAATAAAATTACGTCCACCTAATGCAGCATAATCTACAATCCAATATTCCGGTATTCCCATCTCCTCTCTTCCCTTCGGGACGCTGCGCGAACGAGACGCAATAATGCAGTAATTAATTATAATTTTAAGGTTATTTTAATTTGAAAAGTTAGCAATACTTGTTAAGCGAATAAACTTGCATTTTACTACTATATTTATTAGTAATGATTTTAAGAATATTTTAATTGGTTAATTTTAACTCGACTGCTAAATAGACTAATTTGTATCAACATTCCCTCTTAGCTGAAAGCTAGGAAAATAAATATAAAATTTACCCCTTTCTCAACAATTCGATACATTTATTATCTGCTTTATTTGTAGAGTTTTATAAACATGTCTAGACTCAATTTGTGAAAGTGATAATATGTAAGTAAGCTAAATTGTTGATAGGAAACTAAACCCCAACAAAAAGCGATTACAACTAAAGATAATCTTCTTCCTGATTTCTGGTTAAGCAAAAACAGAGTCTGAAAGCAAGATAAATCTAGAGTTTCACGAGAATAAACTGCGTAAATCCTGTTCCGACAATTCCCGACTTGGTTAAATTCCCAAATGAATTTTATAAATCCATCTCGGAATATTGAACTACTGTAATTGCTTTTTAAATTATTAGAAATAATGCCTCAATATTCTTGAAGAATTTGAGTCAAGTGCCAATGTAGTTTAGTGAAAGTGCCAGCAATTTAGTAGCCATTCGCTAATATGCGAACACCAATCTAAGGAGCAGGATTATGAGAGCCAAACACATCATGACCCAAGACGTAGCTACTATTCGTGGTTCCGCAACCATCGCAGAAGCAGTCAAACTCATGCGGCTCAAAGAACTGCGGGCGTTGGTTGTTGAACCTCGTCACAGTGGCGATGCCTACGGTATGATTACCGAGATGGATATTGTGGGCAAAGTTGCGGCCTATGGCAAAGATCCAGAGCGTACCTGTGTCTATGAAGTGATGACAAAACCTTGTATTTTTGTCAGTCCTGATTTAGATATTGAATATGTCGCGCGGTTATTTGCTAATACTGGGGTGTGGCGTGCGCCTGTTATTGAAGGTGAATTGTTAGGCATTATTTCTGTTACCGATATTCTGACAAAAGGTAACTTTGTCGATAAGCCAAAATTAAAATTCTTACGTCAAGAACTGCAAAAAGCTATCTCCAATGCTCGGTCAACTGCTGCTAATTATGGACCAGATTCTAAACGAGCGATTGAAGCTTGGGATATAGTAGATGAAATAGAAGCAGAAGCTACTTATTATGGTCTACCTAGATCAGAAAAATCTGCTAGAGAGTTATTCTCTGAAGAGGGTAAACCAATCATGGTTCGAGCATAGGCTAACCAGGAAGGTTGCTCTACCTACAGCATTAATTGAGTAATTGATACTTCAGAATCTAGCCGTTGTTCTAGTAAATTTTCCTTCTCTTTTTACAGTCACTACTCCAAGTTAGGTTCTGAAGTTCTTTTAAATTACTGAATTAATTTCCTACTATATCTCTAAATTGTTTTTTTGTTACTATTAGTTTTGCATAATTCAAATAGTGTCTTTAATTGTGGTGGGCATAGCTCACCATTTTACCTTTGCTTGATTTTATTATAGGCATGAATACTTATGCAAAAACCAAATCAAACTCTATTAAGTGCATTCACAAATCAATGGTTAATAGCTAGAGGCTTTAATCCAAAAGATTTGCATCAGCGTGGTGAAAATGGTGATACAGCTTTAATCAAAGCTGCGAGAGAAGGACTCTACACCACTGTTAAAGAACTCATCAATGCAGGTGTTGATATCAATGCTAGAAATAATGATGGTAATAATGCTTTGTGGTTTGCTTGTTTTGGTAATCACTACGAATTAATTGATTTACTGCTGGATACCAAAATTAATATAGATAATCAAAATGATAACGGTGCAACTGTCCTGATGTACGCGGCATCGGCTGGTAAAACAGAAGTAGTGAAATTACTATTACAACACCATCCTAACATGAATTTACAAAATTTGGATGATTATCGGGCGATTGACTTCGCCAGTAATATCGAAGTTCTTAGGTTACTCAAAAATGCCACAAAATGAATTTGCTGGCAAGGATTATCATAATTTAACTAAGCATTCGTACTTATCTGTGCAGGTTGATCCTAATTATGTAAATCCTGCTACTCAACCAACTGCTTTTAAAGTTTATCCCCGATTTTATCGACGCTGGAAATTAGAACAAAATCATCCCGTTCATAATTTTCTCTGGTTAACTAGTGCCATTACTTTAGAGAAATTTTATCAAGATTTCTCTTACAAGTTGCGAATAAATCCCTCTGCTGGTGCGTTGTATCCGACAGAGATTTATGTGCAAATCAGAGGAATTGAGGGAATCATAGACGGCATCTACCATTTAGAAGTTGAGAATAATTGTCTAACACTGATTTATGAGTTAATTGATGATGGTTTAGAGAGTTATGTGATACCAAATAAACGTATCAACGGATTCATTTTTTTAGTTAGTTGTGTTTATTATAGGTCTAGCTGGAAATATAGAGATAGAAGCCTGCGTTATTGTTTGCTGGATAGCGGACATCATTTAGGTGCGATTGCTGCGTCTGCATATCTTCATAGTCGGCCAGTACAACTGGTGTTTGACTTTGATAAACTCAGCCTAAATGCAGATTTAGGCTTCGAGAACAAAGAGTATATTACAGGTTGTTTGATTTCAGGAGAGGTGCAAGTTCAACAAGTCAGACGCTTAAGACTTTCTGTGCCGTTTGTCTGCGGTACTAATTATTTCCAGGCTAATCCATTGATTGAAGCTGCCTATATAGCGACTGCTACCCAAACAAGTCGCAACCAAAAACTAAATTATCCTGACTACCATTTTAATCAAGAAAAATGGTTAGAGGTGATTTGGAATCGGCGCTCAATCAGACGATTTCAAAAGCAGTCTATTTCCTCAGAGATTTATCAGCAGATTTTACAGGCTGTGCAGAAACCAATCCCCACAGAAAATATTGAGGAAATAGAAATTTATGCCGTGGTGCATCGTGTGGAAGGGATCACACCAGGAATCTATCGGGATACACAATTAATTCAAAAAGGTAACTTTAGCGAGAAAACTGGTTACTTGTGCATTAATCAGGCGATCGCTAAAGATTGCGCCGTGACTTTATTTTTTGTATCCGAGTATGACAGTTATCAAACTGCTATGCAGATTGTTGGTTTTCTAGGACAAAGAGTGTATCTATTTAGTAATTATTGGGGCATAGAATGTAGTGGCATTGGGGCTTTTTATGATGATGAAACCCAAGCGTTTCTAGGAACCAATAAAGCCATACTCTATGCAATGGCGATTGGCAAATAAATAGGAATAACGAGCAAAATGGCAAGATATATGTTTGAATCAAATGCTGATGATTTTCACCCTGTACAGCCAACATCAGCAGATATTATCCTGCGTCAACAGTTAGAAAAATCCATTAGTCGCTACTTTTATGAAGGATGCGATCGCGTAATCAGAAATCTCCTCTCTAACTGTCGTTGGTATGTAACCAACAGTGCTACTACTCTAACCTTAGTTATTGAATGTCCAGATCAGGTTACTAATTGGCGGATTTTGCAGCAAATTGTGCCGATGGGTAGTATACTTTATGAGATTGTTAGCAATGCCAAAATTCGCGTTTACCCTCCTGAAAATCAAGGCGTACCATTTGAGATGAGGGTGGATGAGCTTCCAGTCTATCGTGATTTAGCATAACCTTCTAGCCTGTAATCATTAAGTCTTAACATTCTGTCTAATCATAGTAATTAATTCTGCAAAAACCAAATCGGCAGAATGTTGAACCACGGGACTTAATTCTAGTCCAAAACCTAGATTAGCTGCTTCAATTAAATAAACCGTCACATCGTCAGGGAAATCATTTTGGAAGATTTTTCTCCCAGCAGCTAAAGCATTATCCCATCGAAAATCATGCAAGTTCAGACTAGGTTCTGGCAAAGCCTCTAATTCTTTGCCAGGAACTTTAAACACAGCACCAGGTTCCGAACCAGTTGAACTGGCATCAATAATAATTAATTGCGTACTTCCTCTAGCTTGAAACATAACTTCCATTCCTCCAGTTCCACAGTCAAAAACGCGGACATTGGGGTGAGGATTTTCGGAGAGATATTTTTGTAGGCGTTGGGCAATAATTACGCCTACAGCATCATCGTTACGATTTAGATTTCCGCAGCCAATTATTGTCATCATGGGATATTTATAATAACACTAAACTCATGAGATTGGCACTAGGAAATTAATATTTGTAGATATTTGCCATAGTGCCTATGTTAGTAGTTCGTGATACAGAAACGAAAGGCAGAGGTGTGTTTGCAGCGAGGGATTTTGAGGAAGGAGAATTAATTGAAAAAGCTGCTGTAATTGTTATACCGAAGAAACAAGTTAAGTTAAT
>DATGXQ010000368.1:0-15324 GCA_035298905.1 Nostocaceae cyanobacterium
GGCGTTGGCGATGGCGTTGGCGATGGCGATGGCGTTGGCGTTGGCGATGGCGATGGCGATGGCGTTGGCGTTGGCGATGGCGTTGGCGATGGCGTTGGCGTTGGCGTTGGCGATCGCTACTGCTCTTTTACCAACTGGTTTATAATTACCATCAGAACCTACTGTCACATCTTCTGCCCATTTTAATAAAGCTTGTAATTTGGGAGTATTAATATATTTTTGTGCTTCCTTTTCCATCAACAGCAATAAATCATCTGCACCACCGTGCATTAAGCCCGCAACCAATAAAAACACCTCTTTCCAGCGTCCATCTGTCAAATGTTCAGTAACTAATTTCTCAGTTAGACGATTATTATCAATATAATATTTTGCCGTTAAATATTCTTGCAATGTGAGATGAGAAAACGAAAATACTTCCTCTGCACGTTCTACTAAAATTCCTTGCTGTACAGCGATAGCATTTAAAACAGCTTCACCATTTAGATGCTGTGGTGCATTTAAGTTACTAGCTAAAAAAGTTTTAATTTGCTGTACAATTTCACGCTGAGAAAAAAATAGTCTATCAGTTTTAAAACCTTGATAGGCAATCTCTGATAATAATATCTCTTCCAATTCTGTATTTAAACCTTGGTAAATTTCATCTCTATTAATGCGCTTTTCTGATGACCATTCTTCTAATAAAATTCGCAAGGCTTTTTTGTACAAAACACTGCGGTTGTTAGGAAAATTCTGAGAACGATCATAAACTAAACACAGAAAAGTTAATAATAAAGGTGTATGCGCTAACTCTTTTGCTGCTGCGTTTTCTGGTTTTTGTAATAATTCCCAACACTTATCACCAGTTTTTACTTGTTTATCGCTTTCGGATTGAAACCAATTAAGAATAAATTGCCGAATTTGATCATCATCAAAATCAGCCATTGCTACATCGCTAAATCTGCGGAATATACTATGATAAGCTGCTGTACGGCAGGAAGCAATAAAATGGTTCTTATCATAGGTGTCAACAAAATTTTGAATTTGGTTAATTACATCTGCTAAGTTTTTAGTTGGTACTTCATCTAATCCGTCTAGCAGAATTAATAATTTTCCTTGCTCTAAAGCTCTAACTGTAAATCTATCTGGCTCTGGAAAACCGCAAATACGAAATTCTTTGGCTATAATTTCAACAAGATTAACATCGGTAGATGTTAATGTCTTTAATTCGATGAAAACAGGAATACAGAGATGTTTAAAATCTCCTTTTTTTCCTTTCAGTGCTTCCAGACCTATTTTCCGCAAAAATGTAGATTTGCCAGCACCAGGACTACCTAAAACCATTAAATATTTTTTATCATTAGCGACTTTGATTCCCAGTTGTTTTTTCTTACTATCATGATGTTGGAATTTACGAATATTAGATTTGCGGTAAGATTCTTCTAATTTTTCAATAGATTCAAAACTCTGAATGCTATCATTATCTAAAAATTGGACTGCTGTGTATATAGATTCTAGTTTTACAGGTTCACGCATTCCCAATACTTTAAGTATGCCATGTCTTTCTCCATAGTTCTGAACATATTGTTTTGAAGCATTAAAAATTCTTTCCTTAGTCTTTTCATTTAGAGTTTTACCAAACACCCCCAACACTTTACCCCCGCTTCCCCAAAGCGACTGAAAAATGGGAACTGCTAAACCGCTAACACCTGATATTATCCAAGGCTCGATTCCTGTCATAATAGTAACCTAGTGAATATACAAGAACATTTACTTACAGTATATCATTTTCATCTCAACCCACTATGGTAAAGCAAACAACTTTCAACCCTTGGATAAACTGTCTGAAACCTAACCCCCGTGCTGAGTTACGCTTGTTTTGTCTACCTTATGCTGGTGGTAGTGCAATGATTTATCGGACATGGGGAAATTATCTACCCTCAACTATCGAAGTATGTCCGGTGGAACTTCCGGGAAGAGGAAAGCAAATTAAGTCATCTCCCTACGATAAATTAGAACCTTTAGTAGAGGTGTTGGCTGAAAATATTCAGCAGTATTTAGATAAGCCTTTTGCTATTTTTGGTCACAGCTTGGGCGGATTAATTAGTTTTGAGTTTTGCCGTTTCTTACGTTCTGAATTTAACTTAAGACCTGTACATTTATTCGTTTCTGCTTGCAAATCTCCGCAAATTATCAGAACAGAAAAACCAGTGTGGGAGTTATCATATGCAGAATTAGTTGATAAAATGCGTCGTCTTAATGGTACTCCCGAAGAGATATTACAAAATCAAGAACTTTTGCAGTTGTTCATCCCTATTTGGCGAGCAGATTTTGCCATCTTGGATAACTATATTTATACTCATCAGCCTGTTTTTAATTTTCCTATATCTGTTTTTGGTGGGTTAAAAGATGATATCACAGTTGATAATTTACAAGCTTGGCAAGAACATACTACCTCTTTTTATTTACGAATGTTTGAGGGTAATCATTTCTATATTAATTCAGTCACAGAAGTTTTCTTTAATACTATTAATCATAAATTATCTGAAAGTAGAAGTTAGATTTACAATCAGTTTGACTGATGCAATTTTGTAACTAATTTGCTGGTAAGCATTCTGATCAATAGATACTTTACATAACAAAAAATCCCGAACTTCTCCAAAAAGTCCGGGTTCTGAATTTTCCAAATCTGGAGATTTTCACAAACTCTCTAAATCAATTCCTTTTTCTTGCAATTTTGCTAATAAGTCTTGATAGCGTTGTCTTTCTGTTTCTAGTTGTGAAAGTGCGGTTTCTTTTTGTTGACGTTCCTGTTCAGCACGTTCTCTTTCCTGTTCAGCACGTTCTCTTTCCTGTTCAGCACGTTCTCTTTCTTGTTCTCGCAGTTGATCTAATTCCACAGATGTGAGAAACTTACGTCCATCGGGGTAATAAATTTCTAATGTATCTGCTGTTAATTCAAAACGTATCCCCAATCTTGGACTCACCCAGCCATTTATTTCTTCAATTTCTTCTAACCATTCATGAGAACGCAATAAACCAGTTAATTCTCCTGTGTCTGGGTCATAAATATAGTATTCTTCAACTCCATAGCGTTGATAAAAAAGTAATTTTTTAGTCATTTCTTTGGTAGTATTGCCTGGTGATATAATTTCAAATACTACTTGAGGTGCAATATCATTTTCTTTCCATTGCTGATATGAACCTCTATCACCTTTTGGTCTACTAAATACTACTAATATATCCGGTGCTTGACGGATTTTATTATTTCCTTCTACGGGATACCATAATAAGTTACCTCCCACAAATACATCTTCTTGTAAGGCAAATAATATTTCTAAATTCTCTTTGATTTTGACTATCCATTGATATTGTTTGGTATTATCTGCCATCGGTTGTCCGTCGCTATCTGGGTAGATGATTTCAATTTTGGTTTCTGGGGTTTTGGTTTCTGGTGTGAGTTGCTGAACCATCGCTGCTATACCTCCCACTTTGGATAGTTGCGCTGTTATTCTTAGTTTACTATGTAATGACAAAAATATCCCAGCAATCTCTAATAATTCTGGTATCTAAATCTCCTCAGCCGAGTAAATTTTTAGAGAGCTTAAAGTGAAAAAATATCCTTTTTTCTAGGATGTTTTAGCTACAATATAAGGACTGGATATGTTTGATTAAGGCAAATTTGTAACGAATTGTGAAAATAATTGAGAGGTACGGATATTGCGATCGCTCTGCCTATAGAACCGAACCAACTATGCTTTAGTCGGGGTGCTATCCTTAAGGTAGGAAGCTTGAGATTGGGCTTCAATATAACAGAAAAGATTGGCAAAGATATTAGTTGTTTACCAGCAAAGAAGCTCGAAATTAAGTCTCTAGCTACCGAATAGTGCATTTTTGAGGAGGTAGTTATGGCACTAATTCGTTGGGAACCATTGCGGGAAATTGAACGCTTAGATCCATTCCGTGATATAGATACTTTACAACGGCAAATAAATCGCTTGTTTGAAAGAATGCTACCTACGGATGGAGGCGAAAGAGTAGGATTAGTTTTTGTTCCATTGGCAGAATTAGAAGAAACTGATGAAGCATTAAATCTCAAACTGGAAGTTCCAGGAATAGATCCAAAAGATATTAATGTGGAAGTTACTGCGGATTCAGTTTCTATTACTGGAGAAAGAAAATCTGAAACTACTACTGAAAGAGAAGGTTACACTCGCTCAGAATTTCGTTACGGTAGATTCCAACGAATAATTCCTTTACCTACAACGGTTCAAAACGACCAAGTAAGGGCTGATTATAAGGATGGAATTCTCCGCTTAACATTGCCAAAAGCAGAACCAGAAAGACACAAAGCTGTGAAGGTAAATATCGGTTAATTTGCTGAATCTGGGGAGGAAATTATAGCCTTTTGCGTTATCTAGAACAGTCATAATCTGACCTATCCCTCTAACCCCCTTCCTACATCGGGAAGGGGGAAAATCAAAGCTTTTTCCTGGGTAGGAAATAGGCTAAGAGAGATTTTTTTATGGGAATTTTGAACGAATTTTGAACTTTGAATTTTCCACGAATTTTCCACCTTGATTTGTGAACTAGGGGAGAAATATGGCCAAGGTAGTTGGTATTGATTTAGGAACTACTAACTCTTGCGTTGCGGTGATGGAAGGAGGACAACCCACTGTCATTGCTAATGCTGAAGGACAACGCATTACCCCTTCAGTAGTAGCTTACACCAAAAGCGGCGATCGCTTGGTGGGACAAATTGCCCGTAGACAAGCGGTAATGAATCCAGAAAACACCTTTTATTCTGTTAAACGCTTCATTGGGCGCAAACATGAAGAAGTTACCCATGAAGCCACAGAAGTTTCTTATAAAGTTTTGCGCGATCGCAATGGGAATGTTAAGCTCAGTTGTCCCGCAGTCGGTAAAGAATTTGCACCAGAAGAAATTTCTGCCCAAGTATTACGCAAGTTAGTTGATGATGCTAGTAAATATTTAGGCGAGAAAGTTACCCAAGCGGTGATTACTGTTCCTGCTTACTTTAATGATTCTCAACGTCAAGCCACCCAAGATGCCGGCAAAATCGCTGGTTTAGAAGTTCTCCGCATCATTAATGAACCCACAGCCGCCGCTTTGGCTTATGGTTTAGACAAAAAACGCAATGAAACTATTTTAGTATTTGACTTAGGTGGTGGGACATTTGATGTTTCCATTCTAGAAGTTGGCGATGGTGTATTTGAAGTTAAATCTACCAGTGGTGATACTCACTTGGGTGGTGACGACTTCGACAAAAAGATTGTTGACTGGTTAGCAGGTGAATTTCAACGCAACGAAGGGATTGATTTACGCAAGGATAAACAAGCCTTACAACGACTGACAGAAGCAGCAGAAAAAGCCAAAATCGAACTTTCTAGCGCCACTCAAACGAATATTAACTTGCCTTTTATTACCGCTACCCAGGAAGGCCCCAAACATTTGGATATGACCCTGACTAGGGCTAAATTTGAAGAAATGACTTCCGACCTGCTAGACCGTTGTCGTAAGCCAGTTCAACAAGCACTGCAAGACGCTAAACTCACTAATGCGGACTTGCACGAAGTAGTATTAGTGGGTGGTTCAACTCGGATTCCGGCGGTGCAAGACTTGGTGCGGCGGCTAACAGGTAAAGAACCCTGTCAAGGTGTTAACCCAGATGAAGTAGTGGCCGTAGGTGCAGCTATTCAGGCGGGTGTGTTATCTGGTGAAGTCAAAGATATTCTGCTGCTGGATGTGACACCATTATCGCTGGGTGTAGAAACTCTTGGCGGTGTGATGACGAGAATCATTGAACGCAATACTACTATCCCAGTCAAGAAATCAGAAGTTTTCTCTACGGCGGCTGATGGTCAAACTAATGTAGAAATTCACGTTTTGCAAGGTGAAAGGGAGTTAGCTAGAGATAATAAGAGTTTGGGTAATTTCCGTTTAGATGGGATTCCCCCAGCACCCAGAGGTGTACCACAAATTGAGGTGACATTTGATATTAATGCTAATGGTATTCTCTCAGTGACAGCCAAAGATAGGGCAACGAATAAACAACAATCAATTTCTATTACTGGTGCTTCTACTCTGGATAAACAAGATGTAGAGAGAATGGTCAGAGAAGCCCAAGCTCACGCGGAAGAAGATAAAAGAAGACGTGAACAAATTGATAGTAAGAACTTAGCTGATTCTTTAGTTTATCAAGCAGAAAAACAACTGCAAGATTTAGGTGATAAAGTCAGTCCAGCCGATAGAAGTCGAGTAGAAGGTTTGGTCAAAGATTTACAGGAGGCGATTAACCAAGATAACTTCGACCGGATCAAGTCTTTAACCAGTGAATTACAACAAGCTTTGATGCAGGTTGGTAGCGCTGTTTATGCCCAAGCAGGAAGGGGTGATGGTAGTAGTGCAACGGAGAGAGGGGAAGATGTAATTGATGCTGATTTTGTGGAAAAAAGCTAGTGATGATGAATTTTTGTGGTGAGGGGAAGAAATTTGAGGGGGGCGAGCCTATTATAGTTGGCGATCGCCCCCCAGGTAATTAGCTTGATGTTTAAATTCTTATTCTTTAGCTGCTCTTTTGCTGGGTTTCCGCAATGAACCAAAACCCAAAGCACTAAAAGCTAAAACGCCTAACATCGCACTTGGTTCGGGAACAGCAGCTGTGTCAATCTTCCAGTTAAATCTGCCGTTGAGATACGACTCCCGTGTCCCTAATCCACCAAAAATGTTAGCTTGATTTCTCAGGCCAACAGTGTAGGTTTGTCCTGCAAAGATAGCCCTTTGGATTGTACCAGAATTACTAGTTCCCACGAACGCATCACCCCCTGGTCCAGACCAAAGAAAGTTAAACCCATTCAGACCAAATGTATTTGTGCCAGAATCACTAGTATTATAGTCAAGGGTGAAAAAGCCTGTAGCATCCGACACAAATTCATAGCTCCAGTCCAATCCTCTAAATAGGGTGGCACTACCACTGTTTACTCCAGTAGTCGTCCAACCTAAATTGCTAAAATTAACTACACCTTCTGAGCTATTTGTCCATGTGGCTGTTGCCGATCCTTGAGAAAGAACCCTGGCATTACCTGAAGTTGCCAAGGCTCTAACTGAAACACTCAAAGGGTTAGTAGTGCCAAATTGACTGTCGCTATCAATATCAGTGACTAGTCCACTACCCGCATCTGCTTCAGCTTCTAGTCTTAATGAAGAGCTATTAGCAGTAGGGAGAGCATAGACTGCAACTGGGTTTAATCCCACAGTGATGACAGCAGCTACCAAAGTAGCCATGGACAATCTTTTAATGGTTGTTGAGGTATTCATGCTATCACTACTACCTTGAATGTAAAAATATTTGCTGTATTCTTTTTTTAAATATATACGTAAACATGACTAAGCACATCTAGGTTTACAATATCATCACCGTTATCTTTATAGAAACTTTATACCATTATTTTTACTGTTATTAATGTGATACTTTTTTGTTAATGTCCATCTCTTCACTTTTTCCCCTTGAACCGAAATATATTGGTTTACCTGTTTATTTGTAACTATGAATCAGTTAATTTATATACAAAAAGAGTTTCTCCTGATCATTGCCATTAATAAACAGTTGTAAGTATGAGCAGGAGCAAGAATATTAGTTATAAAATTGATATAAGATTACCTCTTGATGCGCTGTGTGAGATATTTATAAAATCTAAAGAATACTCAAGATAGATGCGGACAAAAGCTGTCTAGTGTTTTCTGGTTGAAAGTGAAAACTCTACCTCTCAAAAGGTTAAGGCCAACAGTAAACATCTAGCAAAAATTATTTTTGCAGACAGGTGACGCTGAAAAGGACTATCTGACCTTTTTCTCTTTTCTTTTCCCTTTTTCTGGCTTCTAGGAGCAGTCTAGTCTATAACCATCCTCCATGAGACGTGAGAAATATCCACCCTATTCCTTTCTCTAGCCAATCAGTTCACAAACTAAATCAGACTCTCATAAATAGAATAATACATTAGTTCTATTCAGGAGCTAGATCAAGATCAAAACTGCTACTTTAGTTACATTTACTCACTCAAAAATATGGAATTTTCAATAATTCTCTAGATAGTTGACCAGATAAATCTACGCTAAAGCAGTCTGATTTGATTTATGCCTATAGAGTAGGAGACTCTAAACAACCAACAGAGATACTTTTGGACTATTCACAAGTAATGATTGAACAGAGAGTAAAATTTAGTTGTTGTCAATATGTCAAGCATGAAAATTTGTATCTTGTACGAGGAGTGAAATTAATGATTTTTAGAAAAATAGCACCAAAACATTACACGGATACAAATTCATTTGCTTGAATAGCTATATTAATAAAACTGGAATTGGTAATTCATAATTATGGCTACTAAAACGATTCATGTTAGGGAATATACGGTCAGAGCGCATCAAAGACAGATCCATACTCGTGTGTTTAACTTTGTTTGTAAGCAGTGTGATCAGCCAACTAAACGAGAAACTTTTGGGCCTAGACCTTTATATTGTGAATCTTGTCGTCCTCCCCAACCGCCAAAAAGATCACGAATAGCACCTGAACAAGCTAAACCCCGTGCCATGTCTTACACCAGTGAAACTGATTTGGATTGATTGAAGTTTTATGAATACAAATGAACAAATACAACCACCATCAGAGGTATTTATTCAACCATTGTTGGAATTACGAGAGTACTATGCGGGTTTAACCCAAGAGTACCAACGTCTGTTTATTGAAGCGCGATCGCAACTAGATCATGTAGACGCTTTACTGTCTCAATGGTCTTTTAACAATAAAAATCAACAGATGTCACAACTAGAAGCTGTTGAGGAAACTCTGGTTAGTTCTGAATCTTCCTCCATCTTATTTTTCCCCTCGGATGCTGATCAGGAGTTTGAGTTAGGTGCGCTTGAGTCAGAATCACCAGAATCAGACAAACTAGAGTTAGGTCATTCCTTCTCTGAGACTATCAACTCAGCCGCTTATCGTCACTCCAATACAACCCCACAGGAGAATGACAGCTTTAGCAAAGGGTCAGATATACCCATGCTCCCCGAATACCATTCTCTGACTCGGATGGAAGCAATTAAAAAGCTGCTGCACGAATATCAAGGGACTGTCTGCCATATAGATTTTATTGTGCGATCGCTATATGGCGAGTTAGAACCTAATATTTTTAAAGTCGTCAAAGGTAGAGTTCAATCATCCCTCACCCAAGGTAGAGAAAGGAGTTATTGGGCAGCTATTCCCAACGAACCAGGTTGTTATACTTTGGACTTAAACTTACTAGCTCCAAACAATAACACTTTTGCTCAAGGCATGAAATCCAAGAAGAAAAAACCCTTCATTCCGCCTAAGAGTAAAATAGTACCTATGCTCAGACCCTTTGAAGGTCAATTTCTGATTGATGCTATCACCTCTTTCCTAGAGCAAAATCAGGGACGAGTCTTCAATGTGAATGAAGTTGTTCAAGGAATTTATGGTGAACTCGATCCAGAACAGATGAGAGAAGTCAAAAATAAAGTGTTGAATGAATTATCTAGAGGTCATCGCACAGGTAGATTCTCTAGAGTTCCCAACCAAATTGGCCTCTATACCTGGGATGCAAGGAAAATTCGTCAAGCTACTTCTCGCTAGAGTGCCATTATATGAACTACCCACTCCTCAACGAAGCAGGGGTGGGTTTCTACAAAACTGACGTTTTGGTTCATACTGAGTATCACGAGCAGCTGTTTACTGATACTGCATAAAGGGGGTTTTCTTGGCAAACTTGGTGTTTGTCCGTTCAGATAATTCTTGAGATAAGTAGGATAGCAATGGTTGAATATGTGTTTCTTCCTTCCACCATTCACCATGTAAATCTTCCAGCAAATGATGTTCCGATACCAATTGAGCATCACTGAAATGACGAACTATCGGGTGAAGAAATACACTTTTTTTAGCATCACTGGGGTCATAACTACGATTAATGCGAAATGGTTCTTTTTCAGATTCTCCAAACTCTAGTGTGATTGTGTAGTAATCTTTATACCTTCCCAGTTCACCATCGTGTATATAGTCTACAGGTAACTCTTCGTAATAAGTAGCTGTTTGACCATCATCTGAGATAGTGATCAGGTCGCAAAGAAAGCCAAACTGTTGCCATAATCCTGAACTTTGATTGATTCTTTTGATCATCGCATTTACCATATCTTCTGGTGTCGCAGCGATCGAGTAATGTACCCATTCTTGGTTATGATATCTACGCTCAAAAATGCGGTGTAAAGCGCGAATATTGTAGCGAAAACCATGAATAAATCCAGATGAACTTCTTTTGAAATCCCGCATCTGGGTTAAAGAACCACCAAAATACAAATCTTTAACATTAGAAGATTCCCAGGCACTAGTCTGTTTAGGAAAACGATTGTTAATTGTTAGTTCTGGACGACAACTTGAGTCAAAGATAGAATTGTCAAAACGGAATCCTGTACAAACTATAACGCGGTCATAGATTAGCTCTTCTGTTTCGTCATTAGCGTGGCTATAGATAATAGATACTACAAACTTACCATCTATGCGCTGGATTCTTTGAATGTGTCCATCAAGAACAGCATTTTGGCATTTTAGTTGGTATGTATCTAAAAAGTTATTGTTAACTGCTCGCAAGTTGCCAACGAAATGACTTTCCCAAGCCATTTTGACTGAATGAGGACTAGCTACATGGATAATACTAGCTGTCTCCATGAGACTGTCGGCAGTTTCAAATGCAGAATTACCTTTGCCAATGATCAAGACTTTTTGATCTATAAAATCATCAGGATTAGTGGAAACTTCTGTATATTTTTCCCCTAATTCAATTCCAGGTATAGCTGGAATATAGGGTTTAGTAAACCCAGTAGCAATGATGAGACGTTTAGCAGAATACTCATTCCCCTCACTGTCTATCACTTGAAAATTATTAGGCTTATAAATTTTAGCAACCTTAGTGTTATATTTAACTTTGAGATTGAAAAACTTTGTAAAATCATGAAGATAACGCACCAGGTCTTGAGCATTAGGAAAGTAACGTCTGCTGTAGTTTTTAAATAGCATTTCTGGGCTATCGCTTAACAGTGAGTTCCAATCCCATCTCAAGTTAATTTCTGGATCTTCATACCCTGTATAAATTTTGTTAATAGAGATTAATTTGCCATGTCTGGGAAATTTCTTGAAGAAAGTACCAGGGCTATCTCCTGCTTCTAATATTAAGTAATTACGATTGGCTTTTTCTAAAAAATATCCCAATTGTATTCCAGCAGGCCCAGCACCAATGATTAAATAATCAAGTTCCTTTAAATTATTTGTAGATTCTTTTGGCTCAGAATACTCCTCAATAATTTTTGTAATATCTGTTACTTTCTTACAAAAGTGGAGCGTCATGTTTAGGCTTAATTTTGGATGAATGCTTTTATCTTTCAGAAATTGAGTAAAAGATAAATTGGTTGATTTGGGATTGTTGATTGTATCAAACTCTAGAACTTCTTTCATTTTAGGAACACCTTAAACTACTGATTAGTCCATTGCACGACATTTAGATAAAGCTTGTACCAACAAGAAAATATATTCTCGGATGGTAATTGTAGAAATAAAGCACATTTTCCCTAACTAATCCAGGGGATAGATTTACTTTCTACTAGGCATTTTCTATCTGTTCAAGTCAGCATTCATGCGTAGATTAGACTTTAATTAATATCTCAGTATTAAATTGATAAGTCAAGAGCATAAAGAAAGATTTTCCGCGTTTATACTGATATTACTGAACAAATTAATAAGCTTGTAATAAGCATCTATATTGGGCATGTGATTTAGTAACTTTCAGGTATAAAGCAAATCGCAAGTGAATAAGGTGCAAGCTGGGAATCACAACTCAAACAGCAAGCGGTTTTCACTCTTGACCAGAGCTTTCGGAGTTTGGATACTCCGATCCTGACTCCTGAATACTGTTGTAATAAAACAGTTGTCTGATATTTCATAGTGATAAACCTCCTACCTTTGTTGATTTCTCTAATCTATTTGTTGATAAACTTTCATTTTCCTGGCTACAAATTATGCCTTATTCACTTTTATGCACTAGTTTTAATGGCTGCGAAATAGTTGGAAATACTTAAATTATGACTGAAAATTTCTAGATGCCAGTTTTGTAGGCAATTTTTTGTAAGTCAGGTATTTAAATCAAGTTGAGGAATCTGTAAATTTGAATACATAATTTTGACAGATGTCAATAATGCTTGTGTTCGATCATAGCTACATATTCTCTACAGGTAAACAACTATACTCTACACTGGTATTTCTAATTTCATCTTTATGTTTGGAGTTTCTTTACAATCTCTTTAATTAACAAGCGCATAAAGTCTGTCAATTGTTAATTTAGTTTACTTATTTTTTACATTCATGATAATTTGTAAAGTTTTGTAAACAACTGATTGTCTTCCCGAAAAGAAAACACCCTAAAATCGAGCTAATGTTGTGGATTTAGTCAAAATTTATCTCCTTTGATAGATGTCAATTGTACTTTATTTTTTATCTAAAATAATATCTTTTAAGATAAATATAAATTTTTTGTATAGATTACTCACAGATATCTCGATAAAAATTAATGTTGCTGATGATACTAGCAGTTGATTCTCATCATCCTTCAATTGTGTAATTAAAGAGGATAGTAAACCATAAAGAGTTAGCAAATGCTTTACTCTTGCTTTACTTTTGCTTTATTTGACGTTAAAAGTATCTTCCTTTTTCCTCATCAACTACTGTTATTTATAATTCCTTGATTAAATTATTGTATTTATTAAAAATAAGTAAACAAGCATCTCAGTATATTTACACTAAACTATAGCAATCCGATCTGAGTTGTGAACTGACTTTTGGAGAGAAGGGAACTCTTAACAGGGAACAGGGAACAGGTGAGACCAGCCCCCGTCTTGGCGGTCTCCGTCACGATGGGGGACTGGCGAACCCGGAGGGGAACAGGTAGCGTTCATAAATGATTTAGGATTGCTCTACTCTTTAATTGAGCAGTGTTAAGATTAGCTTTACATTCTATTCATATATCTGACGGACAACCTAGAAAGCAAATTAAACTGATTAAAATATGAAAACCTATGACTGGATTGTTGTTGGTGGTGGAATTACAGGTGCTGCACTTGCTTATGAATTGGTAAAAACAGGATTTTCTGTACTCTTAATAGAGCAATATGCAATAGCGCAAAATGCAACTCGCTATAGTTATGGTGGATTGGCTTATTGGTCAGGGACAACAGCAATTACACAGCAATTGTGTCAAGAGGCGATCGCTCGTTATCAAATTATCTCCCAAGAGTTAGATGCTGACATCCAACTGAGGGAAGTAGATTTATTACTGACTATTGCTGCTGATTCTCACCCAGAAATAGTGGCTGCATCTTATGCACAGATGACAACACCACCCCAGTTACTGGATGTACAAGCAGCCTGTGAGTTAGAACCATTATTAAAAAAGGAGGCTATTACTGGGGCTTTAACTGTCAAACATGGTCATATTCACCCAGAAAAAGCTACGCAAGCTTACATTCAAGCTATGTGTAGATTAGGGGGTGAAATACAAGTCTGCAAAGTTTTGGAGTTGGAGACTACAACAGATGGCAAATTTACAAGTGTGAGAACATCAACTGCAACATTCCACGGTGAAAATATTGTCTTTTGTGCAGGTGGTTTTAGCCGTCAATTGTTGAAATCTGCGGGTATTGCCATCAAAATCTATTTTACCCACGCCGAAATTATTGAAACTCCTCCAGTAGACTTGCGGTTAAATACTTTAGTCATGCCAGCTGCTTTGCAAAGATTTACACTGGAAGCAGAAGCAACTCAAAGTGATGAACTGTGGAATCACCCAAATTATGAGCCAGTAGCACCAATTTTAGATGCTGGTGCAGTACAATTTTTAGATGGTAGTTTGCGGTTAGGTCAAATTAGCCGTGTGTTGACAGATCCCGATGCACAAGTCAATGCTCAAACCAGCGAGAAATGGTTAAGGGAAAGTATCAACCGAATTTTACCCAGTTTAGGAAATTTAGCAGGGAAATGGTATCATTGTTTGGTGGCATTTAGTAGCGATCGCTTGCCTTTAATTGGAGCAATACCAGGATATCAAGGGATACATATTTTCTCCGGTTTTAGTAATCCTCTGGTGTTTGTACCACCTTTAGCTCAAAGATTCGCTAATTTTGTCACTGGTCAAAAAGATGAAATTCTTAGCCAGATGTCCCCTGACCGTTAGTGTTAGCAATTAACTGTTTAATTACTCCCGGAGAATTTTGAGCATCTGTAGACATTAATTCTGATGCTTCTTGTAATAAAGCTTGCTGTTCTTGGTGAATCGCTGTTAAACGTTGCGATATTTCTGCTAATCTTTGCTGCTTAGTTTTGTAAAGATTTGTGGCTGTAACGGTAACTATGTCTATATTTGTGCTTTCACCTTTGATTTTGGCTATAGTTGAGTTACTCAACTTAATTATTGAGAAAAAGCCAATTTTGATCAAATGCCCAAGTAAATTTAAAGGAACTTTTAGCACTGACCAACTAGCTGTTTCTATTAATTTGACAATACCTTTAATAATGCTCCAAATCAAAGCAATTAAAAATAGTAAGATTATGGCACTAATAATCGGATGACTGATTGCTAAATTGAGAATTTGCCAGATTCGCAATAATGATGGATTTTGAGTGAATAAATTATCGATTAAACTGCTAATACTGCTTTGAATGGCTAAAGATACAGTATTTTGAATCTGTTCTGCTGCTAACCAACTATTTTGGAAATAATCTTTTGATTGTTCAATTGTATTTGTGACTTTATCAATAGCAATATTAGTAGTTTGGGTTGCTGTTTCCTGTACAGATTGTTGAATTTGTTGTGCTGATTGGGTAACAAATTCTTGGGCAGTTTGTAAATTTTGCCAAATGTTTTGGGGAAGATGAATATTTAAGGGAATGTTCATAAATTAACTAGGTTTTAATTGAGGATTAATCTAAATACAGCAGGGAACAGGGAACAGGGAACAGGAAGGTTGAAAGTCTCTTAGCATAAGGCTTTTTTCCTAAATTTTGTATCTCATTTACCTGAAACCTGCTGTAATACCAATTCACGAAAAGAAAGTAACATAAGTCAACCAGCAAAACCTTGTAAAATCCTACTTTCCTAATTTTGAATTTTGTTGGCGAAGCCTTGCCGAAGGCTATTTTGAATTTTGAATTGGTATAAATCCTGACTCTCAATTAATTCATCAGGACACAGCAATGCTGTGTCCCTACCCTATTTTGATTTA
>DATGXQ010000369.1:0-7669 GCA_035298905.1 Nostocaceae cyanobacterium
GGGGAGATGGGGGGATGGGGAGATGGGGAGATGGGGAGATGGGGAAAAATAACTTTATTACCTTCTGACTCCTGACTCCTGACTCCTGACTCCTTCTACAACCTTTCTGCAACTTGCTTTAACCTCCCTAGCTGTGCTTGCATGTCTGCTTTTGTCCAATTACCAGCAAAGGTATTAAAACCCCACCTGACTATGGGGTTGGGGATGGTAAACTCAAAGCGGTTAAGTAGATATGTGCCTGTTTCTATGGGTTGACATTCCCAGCGATCGCGTCCTTGAAAAAAGCCTGTAAATTCCCATACCACTAAACCAGGCTGTCTTTCTACGACGACACTTTTTAAAGTTGGTTGGAGTAAAGGGACTTGGATAATAAACAAACTTTCACTACCTATTTCTGTACTCCACGCTTCCCCTACTGGTTCACAGCGCAAAGCCGGATTTAACCAACGGTGCATTAAATTTAGATCCGTAATACACCTTTCAACAATTGTGGCAGTAGCGTTAATTTTAATTGATTGTTCCAAAATTTGGGACATTTTTCGCCTTTACTCCCCCGTCTTCCCTATACCTAAGAAAACCTTCTTCTCAATTTTACCTTTGTCAATAACTCATCTTTAATACGATTCAAAATTGAAGTTTCATCTAAAGTTGACAAAATCCGACTGACTACCGCTTTTGGCCCATCTGGCCCCCAAGTAGCGCCATTGGCTAAATAAGCTTTCGTCACTTGTCCAATACCGTAGGAAGAAACACCAGCTACCGCAGCTTGAGTCACTGCTACAGACATATAAGCGCCAAGGGAAACTCCCCCCGTAGCTGGTGCAGAAACTCCTAATAAGCTTTTGAAACCGCTTAAACCCAAGTTTGCTAACAATTCACTTGCACCTATACCACCCATACTCAGGGCGATTTTTTGTAACAATTGTACAGCCCCCGCTTCTGTCATGGGGATAGCATAAAGTTTAGATAAGCCTAAAATTAGGGCAATATCAATAACTACACCGCTTAAAATATCTACTATAGTGATAGGATTGAGAGCGATCGCCACAGATTTAGTCATCACCGCTTTCCAAATCAACTGATTTGCGGTTTCTTCCCGAATAATTAGCTTGCGTTTCACTACTCTTTCATTCACATTATCCGCGTAAAGCATAGTATTTAAAGCTACTAAAGCTTTACCTTCACGCTGAAGAATTTCTAAAATTTTGAGTTTTAAATCATCAATTTGGGCATTGCCTTTTTTTAACTGCACTCCCCTACTCCCATCAGGACGAAGCACAGCCGTTCTGACCATCGGAGAAGCCGCAGCCATGACAATTTCATCTGGTGAAAGTAACTCTTTTACCCTATCATCCCGGATTTTCTCGTAAATTGCTAGTCTATCAGCTTCCGGGTATTGATCAACTTTGTTAAAAACTAAAATAATCGGTTTTCCCGCTTCCCGCAGTTGGGAAAGTGCTTCATGTTCCACCTTGGTCATATCCCCAGCAATTACAAACAGAATTAAATCTGCTTGTTTAGCAATATGTTCTGCTAAGGCTGCGCGGGTTTCACCATCAACCTCATCTAAGCCAGGTGTATCAATTAATTCTACCTGAGATTGATTACCAGCAGAAAGAGTAACTCTTAAAGCACCAGCTTCCTCGCTAATACTCCAATTTACCGTTTGCGCTTCACGGGTAACACCATGCAAAGGCCCGGTTTCAAACACTGGCTGTCCCACCAAAGAGTTAAGTAAAGAAGACTTACCACGTCCCACCATGCCAAAAGCCGCAATTTGTACGACCATGTGATCTAATTTGCTCAGCATGGTTTCCAAATCAGTAATTTCCGCTTCTAAACCAGCTTTTTCCTGTGGGGTAAGGTCAAGATTTTGCACTAAGTTACGCAGTGCAGTTTTAGCCTGTTTATAGTTTAGTTCTGCTTGGATATCATCAAAGCTAAAAATGGCGCTGTCCAGTTCCGCTTCCCAGTTGGTTGATTCATTATTTTGCGGTTCGGGTAATGTGGAAGTCATATCAAATTAGGTTTTTAGTTCACCTCACTATCTCATCCTAGTCTGTTTTACCAAGGGTTTGAACAAAAGGGAAGCTAGAAGTACACCTTACCAGTTTAATAGTAGCGATCGCATTTGATATCCACAATCAATTTTGTTTAGAATTTCAGTGATATTACGTAAAGATGATCAGAGCGATCGCCACTTGAACAAACGTCAGCAAGAAACTTTGCTAATAGCTAAATGCTTAAATTCTTACTCTGCTTGATGGTTTGCTAACCAGTTAAACAAATCCTCAATCACAGTAAAATCTAGTAACGCTTCACCAAGTTCCTCTAATTGATTGAGAGAAAGAGTTTGGATACGTTCCCGAACTGCTTCAGGTAACTCTCCAACCCGTCTTTTTAGTAGTCGAAGAACAAGATTTTGTTCACCTTCTTGTTTACCTTCTTCTCGTCCTCGCTCGTAGCCAATGCGCTCACCCGTAGTAATATAGGCCATAAATTATTACTCTGGTAGATGGTTTGCTAACCAGTTAAACAAATCCTCAATAGTTGTAAAATCTAGTAACGCTTCACCAAGTTCCTCTAACTGATTCAGAGAAAGAGTTTGGATGCGTTCCCGAACTGTTTCTGGTAACTCTCCAACTCGTCTTTTTAGTAGTCGAAGAACAAGATTTTGCTCACCTTCTTCTCGTCCTCGCTCGTAGCCAATGCGCTCACCAGTGGTAATATAGGCCATAGTACGCTCCTGCTCAAATTGTTTAAACTCTTGCCAAAACTCCGCTTCTAATGCTTTTGGTAAAATCATAACCCAATCTATAAAACGATATAGGTTACGAATATCCCTTTCTTGTAAACCTTGTTCATACAAGCGGCGAATTAAACTGAATTTCCAGGTTTTCCGTTCTTGAGGCTTTTTACTCGTTTGTTGTGTCTTTAAATGTGCCATTACCACCGTTGCAAAGGGATTATTGCTGGCTTCTAATTCTGTCCAACGGTTTTGGTAATCTTTCAGCTTGACAGTTCCAAATCTAAAGTTTAAACTGGTATCTGGGTAATTATAACTATATTGGTTTGGTCGCCATGCCGGATCTGCATCGCACAAAATAGCGAGACTAATAGCAGGTTTAGAGAAGCGATCGAATATTCTTAGATTGTATGAAAACATCCTCTCTGCAAAGGTTTCCTCTGCTTTAGCTTGAATTTCGACATGAATCAACAACCAAATTTCTTGTCCTTGATGTTGCCAAACTTTAACTAATTTATCTGCATATCTTCTTCCTTGTTCAGCATCACGGGCTATTTGTTGAAATTCCTTATCAAGAAATTCATGGGGAATTTCCCAGTTAATCAATGCAGCAGTTTGAGGAAAGAAAAATTGCATAGCTTGAGGAAAGTATGCTTCTAATATTTCTTTCCAGGGGCTATCTTGATCCGCTCTTTCGCGTTCTTCGGTCATGATTTAAGAGAATAATTTTGTTTGATATTTGTAATTTAAAACCCAATCTTTGTTACTTCAATTAAATACTATTCATTTGCTGGTTTTATAGAAAAATCAATCAGCCATTTTAACTTTGATTTATCACCATGCAAATATTGAGATATTGAATTTACTACAGTAGAAACAGTTTTGATAGGTACAACATAATCAAAAACATTAGCCATAACCCGCAAAGTTTCTTCTGTCCATTCACCATCAACTATTAATATAGCCAAAATATCTTTATGTCTCCCTTTCCAGTTAATAGCAGAAAACATTTTATCCTTAGCGTACAGAGAAGCGTGTCTTGATGAAGACTTTCTCACTTCTATAAATGCTTTTGGGTGGTTTTCATCTGGTATGACAAAATCTGCTCTAAAATCATATAAAACTCCTTTTAAAGACTTATATTGTGATTCCTTTTTATAAGGAATTTGAGCTTCATCTAATGCAGCCATCACAATACTTTCTAATAAAACTCTTCCCACTAAATCACGCACTATTCCTTCTAATGTTGGTTCAATACTTTGTAATATTGCGTTATCTTCAAGATTTTTCTTACTTTGCTCTCTTTTAATTAAATTTAACAGTTTTTCCGATGCGGTTTTTGATATTGAGTTATCAGAAACACTACCTATTTGCTTCTTCAGTTCAGATTTACTTCTAATATTAGCCAATCTTTGAAGAATGGGTAACATTTGTGGATTTTGTTGAATATAATTAACATCCAAATCTTGAAAATCATTAGTAGACTGACGAAGTTGTGTAATCATTTCCCCAGCGACTTCTCGCATTTTGAGATAAACACCTTGAGTAACTGATTTTTCAACATCAAAAATTAATGCTTGTCTTCTTTCCCATTCTTGTACAACTGCTTCAGCCGAAACTTTTACAGCATCTAAATTACTACTTATTCCCGCTAAAATTATTAATTTATGTTCATAAGTTTGAATATGCTGTACTTCAACAACAGCAAATCCCTTTGTTTCTTTAGCTAAGTCCAAATAGATTTTAATATACTTTTTGATGGACTCCATAGCTACAGCATAAAGTGTGCTATTGCTTTCCTGTTCATTATCTAGGTTTGATTCAAATTCGTTCAGCATAAATATGATACTCACCTAATTTACTCGAACCTGTTCTTTTAGTAAGAATCCAGCGTTCTCCTCTAGTTCTTAAATTATCTATTTTATTAATTTTAAATCCATTATTCTTCATGATTTCACTCAGGATTTCTTGTGTAGGAATATAAATTCCATACAAAGCCGCATCTGCAATAATCAAATGTAGATGACTATTTGGTTTTAGGATGCGTCTCAATTCCCTAATCACATTTTGCATTTGGGAGAAATAAGGATATACTAATAAATAATAATCTTTCTTGCCTGGTCTATTTTTCCGTTCATAAATTAACTTTTCTACTAAAGGTTGTAAATATTTTATCCGAAAATCAGGTGAAAATGATGCAGAAAATAATTCTTGATTTTTCTTTAAATCGGTTGGTGCGGTTGTCGTATTGACTATTAAATGACGACGTACTTTTTCAGTTATATCTTTCCATGAGTTAGCATATCTCCAAAAATATAACTCCATGCGTGTCATTTCAGCAAAATCGAAATTGTTTAAATAAGGTGGTGATGTAACGCATAGTGAGCAAGATTCATCTTCAACTGATGACATATTTTCTGAACTACCATAATTTAACTGTGCTTTGCGGTTAAAATTATGATCTATATTTTCTATGTCTATTTCTATCTGATGACAGACTATAGATACAGCATCTAAATAATTTACAGCTTTTTTTAAGCTAGTGGGAGCTTTATAAATACCATCAGTTTGTGATAAAGATGTATATTCTAAAACTTTAGATACAATTAATCTATATATTGGTATATTTTGAGAATCTAAATTACTTTCTACTGTCAAAGCATTAGCTAAAAATCTTAAATTCTCTTGAGAGAACAACTTATTTAAAAAAGTTAGAGCATCTTGAGACCAAATTTTTTGTAAATCATGCTCATAAGGTGAAACTGATAATAATAAATCTTTAATTTTTTTGATTTGTCCTGTATCTGATGGAGGAAATAGTTTAGCTTTGGATATGTCATGAAAAAAAGGATTAGCTTCAAATCCAATCGAGTAAACATTTTGAAAATTCGCTTCTACAAGAGTAGTACCCAGCCCAGAAAAAGGCTCGATGATAATATCATTAGGTGTAAGTTGTGCTGCGTTTATACAATAGCTGACAAATTCGGGAGAAAAGCCCGCTATAAAGTTATACCATCTATGAATAGAATAGCGATTAGTAAAAATGTTAGTAGATAAATTTTGATTTTTTAATGAATCGTTTGCTTGAGGATAGTTTTTAATTGAGTCGAATAAATTTAATTGAGTCATAAAATGATATATTTTTAAAATTAGAGTATATAGTATATCATGAATAGTTATTTCTTAAAGAAGCCGTGAAATAAATTATCCAATTTAATCCGTGTATGGCAAGGCAAAAATTTAGCAAGAAAACCTTTATTGTAGGATGTATTGTAGGATGCGTCCCCCGACGCATCAGAAGCATTGAAAAAGCAACATCTATATCTTGTGCGTTAGGGAACGCACACTACTGATGTATAAATTTAGTTTTGCACAAAAAAAGGATATTTCTTTTATTGGAATTCTCTAAAGAAGCCGTGAAATAAATTTCCGGCTTAAAGCGCAAACCCGTTAAAACGGGTTAATAATTTATTTTAGTCATCTTTTAGATGACTTTAGCTTTTAGCCCGAAATTGATTTCCGGGGTATATATAGAAAAATTAACAGGTTTGAAGAAGTCCTTTTTTTTAAATTTGTTCGTCAACTATTCAAAATTTAAGTCTTCTTCTTCTTCATTATCGTATATACCTAGTTGTTTCTTAAACTTAGTCTGTATATATAGCTTGATCCCAATTTTTAGCCAATTTCACCTGTTCTGGTGTTAAATTATAAGCACCTTTTAAATTTGCATATTTTAAGTCAGCATCTTGAAGATTAGCATCTTTAAAATTTGTTTCATACAAATGCTCTGTAGTGTAAGGAACACAGTCTTCATCAATATGGTTGACAAGTTCATAGTTATTATCTAATTCCTCGTCATCCCATGTTTGTATATATACAAGTACAGAATTGCTAAGGTCAGCACCTTGAAAATCTACTTCCTTTAACCACGTATATGAAAAATCAGAACCTGATAAATTAGCATATTGAAAATCAGACTGGAAAAAGTATAAAGATGATAAAGACGTATTATTCAATTTTACATTGATAAATTTTACTTTTCTTAGTTTTGCACCTTTTAATTTAACTTTTTCAAGATGAGCATTTCTAAAGTTAGCATTGCTAAGATTAGCGTTTTCTAAATTAGCATTACTAAGATTAGCATTTTCTAAACTAGCATCTTCCAAATTAACTCTTTTTAGATTAGCACCTTCAAGATTGGCATTTTCAAGATTAGCACCTTTAAGATTAGCTCCGGTTAAATCAATGGGATTTTCTTCGCCTTGTTTATAACTTTTGCTACGTCTTCCAATCACCGTTAAAGCAGCTTGAATATTTAGCTTAATGGGTTCAGATTTATCAGATATGTAAGGTGATTTCTCTCTTATATAGGCAGTTAATATTTCTATAATCTGCCAATAGTCTTTATCTGAATCTTTAGCGATTCTCTCAAGTGCGTATATTGCACCTATTTGAATATATATTTCTTCATGTCCCAATTGTTCAACTGCTTTGCTATATCGCTCAGTGATTTGCTTTTCTTCTTCTGTTTGTGCTTTTTGAATTGCTGCTATGGCACTTTTTTCTGATGCTTCTTTTTGTTTACCAGTGTAATATATGTTAATAAAAACAACCGCTCCTCCAAAAATTGTTGCTATAGTCTTAACAATTTCAATTTTATTTTCTAAAGACTGATGACTGAAATCAAAGAAAATTGATGAATACCAAATTAATAAACTTGCTATAATGACAAATATAATTATTACAAATTCAACTTTAAATAAAAATTTAAACAAGTCTTCTAAATAATTTTTGTGATTTTGGCTCATAGGTTTATACGCTTCTGTTTTCACTAAAGTAACATATCTTACTGTAAAATAAGAAACAATAGAAATATTACTTAAGCAAATTTATTTCCCTTTCTCCCCACCTCCCCATCCCCCC
>DATGXQ010000370.1:0-4391 GCA_035298905.1 Nostocaceae cyanobacterium
GGTTGCACCTGATCAGAAAAAGCTTTATGTATCTATTGGTTCTCGTTCTAATGTGGATGAAGAAGCCATACCCAGAGCAAGTGTACAACAAATGAATTTAGATGGTTCTGAACGAAAAACCTTTGCTTTTGGTTTACGAAATCCTGTAGGTTTAGATTTTCACCCAGTCACGAAGGAACTTTATACTACAGTTAATGAACGGGATGGACTGGGTGATGATTTAGTTCCCGATTATTTTACCCGCATTCAGCAAGATGAATTTTATGGTTGGCCTTATGCTTATTTAACTCCTAATAATATTGAACCGCGTCAAAAAGTAAATGGTAAAAGTAAACGTCCAGATTTAGTAGCCCGCACCAGGACACCAGATGTCTTGTTTCAAGCTCATTCTGCGGCTTTAGGCGTGCAGTTTTACGATGGTAGGACTTTTCCGCAAAAATACCGTAATGGGGCGTTTGTGGCTTTTCGGGGTTCTTGGAACCGCGATCGCGGAACTGGTTATAAAATAGTATTTATCCCTTTTAATGCTCAAGGCCGTCCTCTTGGCTATTATGAAGATTTTTTAACAGGCTTTTTACTCAATCCCTCTGTACCCAGCACTTGGGGAAGACCAGTTGGTTTATTGGTTCTACCTGATGGTAGTTTATTAGTAACAGAAGAAGCCAATAATCGGATTTACCGGATTCAATTTGGTAAAGTTGGTAATAAATAAAGTCGAGAATTTAGGAGTCAGGAGGAGGCAGTGCGGTCTTCTCCCAAAGGGAGAGGCTAGAGCCAAGGGGTCTCCCCAAGTGGAGCAACTGCCGTTCAGGAGTTAGGAGTCAGGAGGGTAATATCTTCTCAATTGTGTAAATTCTGAGGGTTGAATTTTATTCTATTCTGTATTCTAATTCCTGAATTCTTCTTCAATTCTGCATTCTGGATTCTGAATTCTGAATCCTTACAAATAAAGTCTCAAAAAAATATATTCTTGGGGTTAAAAGATTAGATATGAATCAGCCAGAAAATCCACAGCAAAGCAATCTCAATCAAACCTCTTCCCATTCTGGTGAGCGTTACTGGGGTTATGTAGAAGTAATTGAAGAAGGGGAAACCTATCGCATTAGTCGGGTGGAAATTAAGCCAAAACATGGCATTAAACCGCAAATTCATTATCATCGCAATGAACATTGGGTCGTAGTTGCTGGAGTTGCTAAAGTGACTTGTGGTGATGAAGAAATATTACTCACTCATAATCAATCTACCTTTGTCCCAGCCGCTACACTACATAAAGTAGAAAATCCTGGTCAGATTCCTTTAGTGATTTTAGAAATTCAAAATGGTGAATATTTAGGTGAAGATGATATAGAACGACCTTTTGATTTGAACTTGGTCAAACCAGAAAGTTAAGGAATTACAGCAGATTTCGGGTAAATGAGGTACAAACTTTAAGACAAAAGCCATATACCAAGAGACTTTCAACTCTGTTCCCTGTTCCCTGTTCCCTGTTCCCTGCTGTAAAAATTAAAAATTAAAAATTAAAAATTGTAGGTTGTACATTAGTTAGCCTACAAATTTTTATATACTTTTATATATTTTCATCACTGGTAATCAGCAAAGGAATTTTTATCGATTATCCAATGATTTATTTCAATATCTTATTTATGGTATTTACGTACTAAAGTAGGATATTATAAAGCTGTATATTATACCAATTATCCCAAGTTCGGCCACAGATCCATAATCAGAAACTCTTGTTAAATCTGGCTTTCCTAATTTTTAATTTCTAATTTCTAATTTTTAATTTTTAATTTTTAATTGGTATGATTTGACCAATAGCTGTTATCACCATCTCAGAATTATCCACGAAGAATAAATATATGGCAAATACTATTCAACTAATTGAAACTATTCTTGACGAATTAAAGAAATCTTATCCCAATGCTAAATATGAGTTAGATTGGAAAACACCTCTACAATTATTAGTAGCAACGATTTTGGCTGCACAATGCACAGATGAACGGGTAAATAAAGTTACGAAAACTCTGTTTATTAAATATCCTGATGCTCAAGCCTATACACAAGCTGAGATTTTAGAATTAGAACAAGATATTAAACCTACAGGATTTTATCGCAAAAAAGCTGAAACTATCCAAAATGTTTGTCAGGAATTAATAGCTAGATTTGGTGGTGAAGTTCCCAAAACAATGGAAGAAATGGTAACATTACCAGGAGTAGCGAGAAAAACTGCTAATGTGGTTTTAAATACAGCTTTTAATTTACCTACTGGAGTTATTGTTGATGTTCACGTTGCGAGAGTTAGTCAAAGAATGGGGTTATCAAAAAAGAAGACTCCAGAAAAAATTGAACAAGATTTAATGCAATTAGTTCCGCAATCAGAATGGACATTTTTTGGACCAGCAATGGTTTTACATGGTCGTTATACTTGCACTGCAAATAAACCTAATTGTTCAGAATGTCCTTTCCAGGATGTATGTGAAAAAATTGGCGTAGAAAATTGAAAGCAAAAACATTAAATCCTGATTATCTGTGTCTAACAGTACATTTTTTTAATCTTTAAAATCTATGAAAAAACCTCAACTTCCCGGTGCTTGGCAGATAGCATTAGCAGCAGAATTTGAAAAACCCTACTTTACTAAACTACAAGAATTTATTGCCGAAGAAAGAGACAATCATACTATCTTTCCACCAGAGGAGGATGTATTTTCTGCTTTTGAGTTAACACCTTATGAAAATGTCAATGTTTTTTTACTAGGACAAGACCCTTACCATGATGATAATCAAGCGCATGGTTTATGTTTCTCTGTCAGACCAGGAATTAAACCACCACCATCTTTGGTAAATATGTATAAGGAACTAAGGGAAGATGTGGGTTTTGATATTCCTAATCATGGCTATTTGGTATCTTGGGCTAAACAGGGAATTTTAATGTTAAATGCGGTGTTAACTGTGAGAGCGCATACACCAAATTCACATAAAAATAAAGGTTGGGAAACTTTTACAGATGCAGTAATTAAAAAAGTCAATGAAAAAACTGAGCCAGTGGTGTTTGTGTTGTGGGGTGGATATGCACAGAAAAAGCTGAAATTGATTGATAGCGATCGCCATCTGATCATCCAGTCTGCCCATCCTTCCCCCTTATCAGCCCGGAATGGCTTTTTTGGCAGTAAACCCTTTTCGGCTATTAATACGGCTTTACGTTCTTTTGGTAAGCCGGCAATTGATTGGCAACTGCCGATGATTGGGGATTGGTGATTGGGAATTATTGGGCAGGAGGCAGGAGAAAGACGCTCTGACGCGGTGACACGGGGACGCGGTGACACGGGGACACGGTGACAGAAAAGATTATTACTTCTCCCCTCTCACCTCTCCCCTCTCCCCTCTCCCCATCTCCCCATCTCCCCCATGACGGCTAAATTAAAACCAACCTTCTTGTTCTAGGGTTTCGATTAACTGCAAGCCACGGGGATCACCAACTCCTAATAATGCGGCTTTAGCGTCTTCCCTGACTCCTAAATCTTGGTCTTCCGCAAAGGCTTGGATTAGAGCATCGATCGCCGTGGCATAGACTATGTTAGAAGGCAGTTCGCGGCACAGCTGACCAATAGCCCAAGCGCAATTACTACGGATAGCAGCAACAGAATCTTGTACTAATGCTTCAATTAGTGGTGGAATTGCCCCTACAACTGCTTCATAACCGACTTGAGACATTTGAGCTAGGGCGCTGGCAGCCCAGAGACGGACGGCGGGAATATCTGTTCTCAAGGCATCTGCGAGGGGTGGTAAGGAACGGCGATCGCGGCAGTTGCCCAAGGCCCAGACTACTCCTTTGCGGACATAGCCGTTAAAATCCCGGTTCAGTTGTGTAATCAATGGTTCTACGGCATCTTGACTGGGATTTCTGCCGATCGCGTAGGCTGCACTGACTCGCACTAGGGGGCAGTTGTCTGTTAATAAGTGGATGAGATGGGGTATAGCACGTTCGTCTTCTAAATCGCAGAAGGCACGGGCTGCTAACATCCTTTGCTGGGGTTGGGGATTTTCTAACAACGCCAGCATGATTTCAGGATCAGGTTTAGCCACTTCTGATTCCGCAGTCAGTGGCTCCATTTTGTCTAGGGGGCTTTCTAGCTCCACCTCAGCATCGAGTAGGCTTAGGTCGTCTTCATCGTACATAATTTTTCCGCTTTAATCCCTCTTAGGGATCAACAACTTAACCCCCTATACCAACAAGCAATTCCTTGGTAGATACACAATTGTACCTAGAGAACTTATATCATCAAAATGCTATGGGATGTAAATTTTCTGGACTAATTTATCTTGGGGCATAGGGCAGGAGGCAGGGGGGCAGGGGAGACGCGGGGACGCGGGGATGCGGGGACGCGGAGAAA
>DATGXQ010000371.1:0-3428 GCA_035298905.1 Nostocaceae cyanobacterium
TGGGGGATAATTTTCGTGGGTAGCAGTCCATATCTGTAATTGTGATGGATGAATTGTTCTGAACTGAGGGCTTTGACAATTCCTGTTATTAGGAATATAGCTCCTATCAAAAATGTACTAAAATAAACCAAGTTAACCTCCTTTGTTAGACAAAGGTTTCCTTAGACTTTACTGATTTATAGGTTTGTATTACTATAGCAATCCTACCCCATCGGAGAAAATACGTAGATAAAAATCTTTGTTTTATTAAGTATTTGACACTTTCTGAACTCTCACGTATCATTTAGGATTGCTACAATACACAACTCTATAAATTAATAGGATTTACGAAAAACACAACAAAATTCATAAGCTAAACCACATCTAGTTGGCATAACAGAAATGCCAATAACTCTTCCAGGTTAGTCATCTTACCCGCTCTAATTATGCAATTTAGATGTGTAACAGTTTAGTATGGTTAATTAGTGAGTTACCGCTATTTGTCGGGATAACAGCAAGTATCAGCGTCACAATCATTCCTTAGTCTACTTGTGCAGGTAGTTTTTGGAGGACAGCCATAGTTAGGTAGTTTACTAGAGGTATCACAGGACTGAAGTTTTGGTTTTGGAGGATTCCCTCCTGCCGTTGATTGATTTCCTCTTGGATCAGGAACAGCAACTGATTTCACCAAAGGAAACATAGAACCAATAGCAAACCCACCCACCAAAGTAGCTGTCTTAATCACTTTCCGGCGTGAAATACCGAAAATTTCTTCTGTAGCCGGTTGCTTCAAATATTCTTTAATCAGGGAATAGCGTTCTAATTCTTCCAATGTTAACCAAACCAACCCCCGCACATCTACATCACCATCTATAGGCAAATCAAACTCTTTTTCCAGTTTTTTAGCAATATCATTGACAGTATTTTGACCATTGGATAATTCCCATACTCTCACTGCTATTGGTGTTAAACAATGAGAAGAATTATTTCTTTGATCATAAATAATTAACTCATTACCTACATCTTGAAGCAACAGGTTTTCTGTTCTGGCTACAGGTATCATGGTTTTTCTCCTAAGTTAATAAATGAATTTTTCAAGCTGACAAAAAAATTCAGCTTCTAATTGTTGCAATAATGCCATAGCCGCATTTTCTGCTTCCCCCCGTGTCCCTTCTAGACATAAAGCACCAAAAACCGCACTTGCCAAAATAGGCAGGGCAAAATCAGGACGAAGACTAGCAACAATTGTGTTATCTAACAGTGCCAGTACCCCATGTCCTGAAGACATCGGTTTTGGACACCACTGCACCCCTGGTTGATACTGAACATGAACAATCAAACCTATTGGTAAAGGTTCTGTTCCTGCTGTACCTCCCAGTTCTTCCACTGGACACCGTTTTACTCGCTTACCTTCCCCTTGCCGTATAGATAAACGTCTCGGATAGGGATGAACAAGTCCATTAGCATCCAATACCGCATATTCATCAGAGTAGTAAGTTGCACCTGCTTTTACCAACGCAGCTACTAAAGTGGTTTTGCCACTGAAACTGCGTCCAGGAATAACTATGGCTTTACCACGCCAACCTACTACACCTGCATGAACAAAAAGCCAATCTTTAACTGCGATACCTACTTGTAAACGCAGTTCGGAATCTAAGGTTTCTAAGACATCTTCAAGATTTGTAGTGTTACTTAACTCTTCCTGGTCAAAATAGAGTTTGTAGTAAAGGAGAGAATCGGAATTATTTGTTTCTTGGTAAACAATTAGTGAATAAATTTGATCTACTTCAGATGATTGTGACGGTTCCCACCCTGGTGGAAGGTATTCTATCAGACGTTCTAATATTTTTGGTACATTTACACGGATACCAATCCGTACACCATAGCTAATTAAGCAAATTCCCGCTTGCCAAGATGAGTGACTGGGTGTAGGTAAATCTTGATTATATTCATTTACAGATTGCAGTCTAGGTAAAACTAGCATTATTTTATGTGATTTTATTAAATATAGTTATTTATACAACCACATAAAAGAAAATATACCAAGAATTTCAGGCTAAACTTTACTCAATCTTTATCGTACAGGAGGAAATTGTAAATTTTTAGTAAATAAAGTTAGCGTATATAACGTACAAGAAATTTCCATGTTCAGTAAATAAAGTTAGCGTATATAACGTACAAGAAATTTCCCTGAAAAACCTATTTAAGCTCAAGAATTGGATGATCAATTATTGAATTCTTGTATGTCTCTGTCTGAAATAAAATATGTCTTTACCCATGCAAATATTAACCCCAAGATTAATCATCCGCAACTTTCAAAGTGATGATATCAAAACGTTTATCATCTATCGCAATGATCCAGAAATTGCTAAATATCAAAGTTGGAGTTTACCTTATTCGGAAATAGCCGCCCAAGAATTTATTGAATATTTACAACAAACCACACCCGGAACGTTGGGAGAGTGGTATCAGTTAGCAGTTGAACTCAAAGCCACAGGTGAAATGATTGGTGATTGTGCTTTCTGCATTTTAGCGGAAGATGGTCAACAAGCCGAAATCGGTTTTACTCTCGCACGTCAACACCAAGGACAAGGCTATGGAACAGAAGCGGTAAAATCTTTACTAGAGCATCTGTTTGTAAATTACCATCTGCACCGCATCCGCGCCAACTGCGACCCAGAAAATATCGCCTCTGTAAAGCTGCTAGAACGGGCAGGAATGCGGCTAGAAGGGCATTTTATCAAAAGTTTGTGGTTTAAGGGTCAATGGGTGGATGAGTTGTGGTTTGCCATCTTGCGGGAAGAGTTTTTCCCATCTATGTAAGTTAATGTAGCGCATCGTTAAGAATTGGCACAGGCGCGATCGCCTTATGAGATCATAGTAAAACTTAACGGTAGTCAACAAAACTGAACACAATGCCACAAGAACAAAAGTATAATGTCGTGATTACCGGCACTTCTTCAGGGGTCGGTTTGTACGCTGCTAAAGCTATGGCCAAAAGAGGTTGGCATGTAGTTATGGCTTGTCGGAACTTAGCCAAAGCTGAGAATGCGGCTAAGTCTGTGGGCATACCAGAAGATAGTTACAGCTTGATGCAAATTGACCTTGGTTCTCTAGAAAGTGTACGTCAATTTGTCAAGAATTATAAAGCTAGTGGCAGGTCTCTAGATGCCCTGGTGTGCAACGCGGCCATTTATATGCCATTAATCAAAGAGCCGTTGCGATCGCCTGAAGGATTTGAACTCACTGTTGCAACTAATCACCTCGGCCATTTCCTGCTATGTAATTTACTACTGGATGATCTGAAAAAATCCAAATGTCCATCACCCAGATTAGTAATTTTAGGAACTGTTACCCACAACCCAGATGAACTAGGCGGAAAGATTCCTCCTCAGCCAGATTTGGGTGAATTAGAGGGTTTTGAAAAAGGATTTTTAGACCCCATCACC
>DATGXQ010000372.1:0-20018 GCA_035298905.1 Nostocaceae cyanobacterium
GGGGAGATGGGGAGATGGGGAGATGGGGAGATGGGGAGATGGGGAGAGGGGTGATGGGGAGAGGGGAGAATTTATTTTCTTTCCCAATACCCAATACCCAATACCCAATACCCAATCACCAATCACCAGTCCCCTATTTTCCACTGTAAAAGAAAGCGATTTCCTTCTCTTTAAGTGGTGCAAAACCGGCTTCTACAAGTTTTTTGTCAAGTTCAGCTTGAGGGATGTGTTTAGCACCAATACGGACGATGCGCGATCGCATGGTATTGGATACCCCACTGCGTTGTCTATTTGCTTCTAAGCCCATGACTTGGTGATAGAGGTCGAGTTTGGCGCTGGGGATGGGTGTACCATCAAAATCGATGCCTTTAGCGATCGCCTCATCAACTGCATCCGCACCCGTGGTAGATTGATTTTCTGTTTGAGTTTCTGTAGTCATGGCTTTGTATTCTTAAAGATACAGGTAGATTTTACCAGTAAGGAACAGGGAATAGGATTCAGTAATTGTCTTTCCCAATCACCAATCACCAATCACCAATCACCAGTCCCCAGTCCCCAGTTGGCAATTTAGTGAATTTTGGTTTAACCTCTAACCATCGGTATAGCAATTTAGGTGATGCTATGTCTGACCACCAAAAAGCCAGCAATCAAGACCGCAGCCTGGAACAAGCTCTGACTAACAAGATAATTGATGAATATTTTGATGAATCGGAAAGTTGGTTAAGAGCCATTTTACGGATGTGTATTTTTTCTTTAGCTCACTTAGATGGGGAGGCGGTTTTTGTGGTGGAGTGTCCGAATCAAGCTGTAGCTAGACGCTTGAGTCGAAAAACATATCCATTTCGGGGATTAGTTTATTTTTTAACAGATGAGTTTTATGACCGCGATCGCACTTTGTTTTGTTACAAAGAAAGTAATAAAGATACTTGGAGATGTTTTGACACTAGCACCAATTCCTGGCATTACTTAAGTCATCTACAATCTTCCACCTCTTCTACAGATTCCTAAAGCTGCCTTTGCATCTTGTTTAGTAACTTTCTTTAGTTGCTATTCCGCCAACAAACGCGCCCAAAGTTATCCCCATCCAAACTCCTGTAGTAGTACCTTGCCACATTGCACCTGGTGTAACTGCGGTTGTACACATTTCTTTAAACAACCAAGGCTGATTTTGACATTTTTGGCTATGGACAAAAACGGCAGTTTGTCCACCGATTAAAGCACCAAAAAACCCTGATGTCAGGGCTAGAAAAGTACAAGTTAGGATGCGTTTATTGTTCATAGGCATGGGGAGGTGGGGAGGTGGGGTGATGGGGTGATGGGGTGATGGGGTGATGGGGAGGTGGGGTGATGAGGGAGAAGTAATTTTCTTACTCAGTCACCAATCCCCAGTCACCGATCGCCAATCCCCCATCCCCAATCCCCTAAAAATCAAAACAATCCATGGATTTTTTCTTGCTTGATACTGCCTGTAGCGCGGCTTTTTCTACTGCTTCTACTAAAGAGCGGGCTACTCTGTCAGCATAGGGACGAGAGAATGACCAAATTAAAGGGGATAACCAACCACGCAAGGTCACAGAGTAAGATAAACAAGTTCCACAAACTGTAGACCCAATTTGGTAAGTCACTCTTTCTTCAATGCCAGGAATTGCCAACACTCGCACACTTAACAATTCTTTAGGGTTGACTCGTTCCACAAAAATCTGGATGGGAATGGGCCAAAAGCGAATTGCGGCTTGGTAGATTAATCCAGGTTTGGGGACTAATCCATAAGGGACGTTGGTACTCTTAAGTAATGGATGCCAAGAAACATCTGTTAAGTCAACAACCTTATGCCACAGTTCATCTACAGAAGCAGAACTGATTTCTCTATACGTCCGTACTAGAGAAGCGCAAAACCTACGCCGTTTGCGGTGGATGAATTTGGATAACCAACCTTGCACTTTCCTCATCCTGCTTGATTAAGTTGGGACAACGCCAGAATTTTCCGGTTATATGTGTTTACGTGCTGATATTACGAGCTGGTCTACTTTGGGAATCAACACGGTTAAGCTAAACGTGTTTTTCTGATTGCTCGCTCCCATTGTCCATTTAGTAGACTGATAGCCAAACTTCAGTGCAACAAGTCCAAAAAAACTGGGTTAATACACAAGCCTATACACATTTGAGGGACAATAACTCTAGTCATGCCCTCGCGATCGCGTAAACGCTTGACCAGGCAGTAAAAAACTCTTTTGTCAAATTCAGCCAGATTGTTTGGCACTGATGGCCAAAAAGTTTTTAAACTTAAGACTTGTTATATCTGGCAATTGTAATTCTAGGTTCGGGAATCTATGTTGACCAATTCGCAAACCCCCACGTTAGTACCACAATCATCCCATTCTCTCCCAACGGCTGATACTCAGGCTAGAGTCAGCCAGTTTATGAAACAGTTACAAGATGAAATTACTCAAGGTTTAGAAGCTTTAGATGGTGTTGCTAAGTTTCATGAAGATAGTTGGCAACGTCCAGAAGGGGGTGGTGGTAGATCCCGTGTACTACGTGAAGGAGCAATTTTTGAGCAAGCAGGTGTTAATTTTTCTGAAGTTTGGGGTTCTCATTTGCCCCCTTCAATTTTAGCTCAACGTCCAGAAGCCGCAGGACATGGCTTTTATGCCACAGGTACATCGATGGTTTTACACCCCCGCAATCCTTATGTACCTACAGTCCATTTAAATTACCGTTATTTTGAGGCTGGCCCTGTGTGGTGGTTTGGTGGTGGTGCTGATTTAACTCCTTATTACCCCTTTGCTGAAGATGCAGCTCATTTTCATTCAACTTTAAAACAAGCTTGTGACAAACATCATTCGGAATATTATCCGGTTTTTAAACGCTGGTGTGATGAATACTTTTATCTTAAGCATCGGGGTGAAACCAGAGGGGTAGGCGGTCTGTTTTTTGACTATCAAGATGGCCAAGGTGCTTTGTATCGTGGTCCTGACCCCAATGGTGCAGCAGCTAATTACAGTAATCAAATTAAACCCCTCCCCCCCCGCAGTTGGGAAGATTTATTTGCTTTTATTCAAGACTGTGGACGGGCTTTTTTACCCAGCTATGCACCAATTGTACAACGGCGGCATCAAACAGAATATGGCGATCGCCAACGCAATTTCCAACTCTACCGTCGGGGTAGATATGTAGAATTTAACTTGGTTTATGACCGGGGAACAATTTTTGGTCTCCAAACCAATGGCCGCACAGAATCTATTCTCATGTCTTTACCACCCCTCGTTCGTTGGGAATATGGCTACCAGCCAGAACCTAATTCCCATGAAGCCGAACTTTATGAAAAATTCCTTAAGCCTCAAGATTGGCTCAACTGGACACAAGCGTAAACCATAGAGGCTGAGTACTGAGTAAAATCACAGCAAATTGATGATCAATATTAGCCAGATGTGTCTTGTGCGTACTACCCTATTACTGCTTGATTACCCTATTTTCGACCTAGTACACATGTCTGGCCACTCAGTACCACTACAGTAAGTTAAACTACTAAACAGCATCACTTGACAAAAAGGTGATACTTTTATCCGTAGTTGATTAATCTCCAATAATTAACTGGTGAGCCGATTAGATCACTGATAATCTGGACAATGTACCAGTCATCGTGAAATTAAGGCGGATTGTTGCAGCATGTTTTTTGGCTCACCGATTCAAGTCTACATACGGTAGTAGTTTATCTTCAGAGGAATTTTACGGAGAGGATAAGTGATTCAGATTGACCAAAAAACCTACACCACCCAAGATAATACGACTGTGATTGTTTTGACACCTACTGGTCGTCTAGACATCACTACTGCTTGGCAATTTCGCTTAAAGCTACAGGAATCTATTACTAAACTCAGTCGTCATATAGTAGTGAATCTGGGTCAAGTAAATTTTATTGATAGTTCTGGTCTGACTTCTTTAGTTGCTGGTATGCGAGATGCTGACAGAGTTAAAGGTAGCTTCCGTATTTGTAATGTACATCCAGAAGCAAAACTGGTATTTGAAGTCACAATGATGGATACCGTTTTTGAGATTTTTGAAACAGAAGAAGAAGCTCTAGAAGGTGTACCCCGGACGATCGCTAGTTAGTAATGGTGCTGAGTTCGGAGCAAAAAAGTACATATCGGTACTCTAGTTCTCACTCAGCACTGAATATTGTTGTTTTTTGCTGTAGCGATAAGGGCCAACCGTAGCTCCCCATGTAGCTTTACCAGTGCTAGGATCAATGCCTTTGTCATAGCTAAAAAAAGTTGTAGCTGTAGCTTCAAACCCCAAAGAAACATATATTTTACTATCTAAATAAGTAAAACTACATACTGTGTCTGGAGGTGGAAAAGCAGTAAACTTATATTGTTCGGGGGCTTGTACTTCTTGAGTAACTGAAAGAACACAACCCGGAAGTAAATCTAACTGTTCTTTGGTCAATTGCTCCAGTAAATTAGGGTTGCTACCTGCTCCCCTCAAACTATCTGGATTTTTAGGCATGTAATATTGCACTTGCAAAGAGCTTTCACTATCTGGATTGGCTCTCAACCGTAGAATACGCTGGCGATATGGTTGGTCTAATTTCACAATATTCGCCTGTTCTGCAAATAAGGTAATACTATCCTCCTGAAAAAGCGGAATTGGTCTTTGCCAAAGACGAAGATGAACATACCAAATTGGTTCTGCTAAGGCTTGTTCCCGATTGTCAAATTCCCCAGCTAAGTATTCACCTAAAGCGATGAGTTGCGGTGAAAGGCTCATAAGCAATTCAAAATTAAAAATTCAAAATTCAGCGATTTTAGACAACTGTAAGCCAAAAAGCCGAAAAATTAGCAGAAATATTAAATAATTATAAAGTTATGTTGATTGATGAGCAAGTGCAGTTGTTGACAATAAATTTTGACTAAAAATTCTTTTCTCCTCTGCCCCCCCTGCCCCCTGCCCCCTAAATCTTACTTTCTGTGATCCCAATAACTTGGCAAAGTAACCTTTAAACGGGAAAATAGGAATACGTCGCCCTTAATATTTTCTTTGTGAATACCGTCCGTACTGTTTCAGATACAAAGCGAACTTTCTACACAGTTCACACTCGGCCTATCAACACCATTTATCGCCGGGTAGTGGAAGAATTGATGGTGGAAATGCATCTGCTATCAGTAAATGTAGATTTCAGCTATAACCCGATTTATGCCTTGGGCGTTGTCACCAGTTTTGACCGCTTTATGCAGGGCTATCAACCAGAGCAGGATCGAGAATCAATTTTTAATGCTCTGTGTCAGGCAATAGAGCAAGATCCCCAACAATATCGCCAAGATGCCGCCAGGTTAACAGCTTTGGTGCAAAACTTGTCAGTTCGGGATTTAATTGATTGGCTCTCTCAAAAAGTGCCTTTAGATAAAGATACTGATTTGGAAGCGCAGTTACAGGCGATCGCTCATAATGCCAATTTTAAATATAGTCGCCTGTTTGCCATTGGTTTGTTCTCTTTACTAGAAAATGCGGATGCCGAACTAGTCAAAGACGACAAGCAACGCAATGAAGCACTAAAAGCGATCGCCAAAGGTTTAAATCTATCTGAAGACAAACTCAGTAAAGATTTAGATTTATATCGCTCTAACCTAGATAAAATGTCACAAGCCTTGATAGTAATGGCAGATATACTCAACGCCGATCGCAAAAAACGCGAACAACGTCAACAACAGTCAACTACTCCAGTTTCTCCTCCCAGCAACGAGTAACAGGGTATGGAGTGTGGTGTAAAAGAGGGCAGAGGAACAGAAGAAAAAGAAAAATTTCTTTCCTCTGCCTTTTTGTTGACTAAATTTTTGACTAAATTGTGATTAAATACCCAATGCCTTGTAGATCAGGTTATTGATTACAGTAAGTGCAAATGCTCCTAAAATCGCACTCCAAATCCCAAACCGTAAGCGAAAACCTTCCACTGCGGAGGCAGCAAGACAAAAACAAACCACTGCAATCATGAATGTAAAGATACCAGACAAAACATCAAAAGTGATGAGATTTGGTATCGCTAATAAAAACTTCAGCACTGGTTTAATGAGCGCGGTAATAATACCTAAAATTGCTGCGGACAACAAAGCCTTTTTCGGTGTGTCGATTTCCACACCAAAAGGTAATTTACTAATAATCCATAAACTAATAGACGTGACTACCCAAACAATTAACAGTGTCACAATATTCATTGCCACAACCCCTGCAACGTGAATGGCCTTCGCAATATATTACTTGGTTGATTTTGCTGAAAAATCTTTGTAGCTTCACCAATTATTTATAAACTAGCAGAAATTCTTAATCAGACGGACATTTATTTTGAATATCTTTATGTTTAGTCCCAGTCTGTCAATTTTCAGTGATTTTATCTTGAGTCCAGTTGGATTATTTGTAGTAGCAATAAAAACCAAATAATTGATGATGAGATTACTTTCAATAATTTCTAGTGTTGAAAACTCAGTATAATTAGCTTAATGCTGTTTTAAATTTTTGCCTCAAAAGGTTCAATCTAGATACAAATTGGTCATTAAAATCAAAACCCCCGACCTAAATTCACAGGTTACGGGGGAATAAAAATCGGTTAAATTGTTGAGAAAAATCCTACCTTTTAGGAGCAGTAGGTGCTTGGGGTACGCCAGCGTTGGGATCTGCTGGAGAACCGCCCACAGATGGGTTAAGATTGCCTTGGGGATTGCCGTTAGGAAGCGGTACTGTATTGGGAACGCCTCCAGGTACTACAGGTACTTGGGGAACACCAGATGGTAAACCATTAGGATTTATACCCTGTCCAGGTGGAGAAAACTGATTTGGATCTGTGGGTAAGTTAGGATTGACACCTTGAGGATTTAACCCTGGAAGTGGGATACCATTAGGTAAGGGAATGCTGGGATTTGTAGGAATACCTTGAGGATTTGTTTCCGACTGAGATGGCTTGGCTATTGTTGCAAAGGAAACGCGACTACCACCCACTTTTCGCAATGTATCTACTGTTTGAATGACATCGTTATAGAGTGCTGTGGGAGAGGCATACAACACTAATGAACCACTAGGATTCGCTTGAATATACTGCCTTAACTTTGGTTCTAATTCCTCTGTCCTAATTGGTTCTTTTTCTATGTACAATTGACCACCAGTCGAAATAGTCACAAATAGGTCTTGATTTCCTGGTGAGTTACTAATAGCTGTACCTGTGCTGGCACTAGGTAAGTCGTAGCTAATTGCCTGTTGACGAGTAAAGTTTACAGCAGCCAACAGGAAAAAAGTCAAGATACAAAAAACAACATCAATTAAAGGGAGAATTTGAATTTGAACTTCTTCAGAGGGATTATCAAATTTAACTTTCATTTTCTCGCTCTGGTGATGGATGAGGACTGGAATGATTAATGTTGTCTTCTATTGGGGATGTAGAACTATTGAAACTTTCCTCTGTTGGAGAAGAGGAATGATTAACAAGTTCTTGTGTGGGGAATGCAAGATTATTGGCGGCTTCCTCAGTTGGTGATGAGGAATTATTGGTACTTTTCTCTACAGCAGATTCACTAACTTCCACCAGCTTTTTCTTTCCTCTTTTGCGAGGTGAACTAAAGCTTTCCTTTCTGGATTCTCGTTCCACAATTAAAGATGTGGGCTTGCTCAAGTCTGGCGGAAATTGACGATAGAGTAACTCCAATTCATTTCCCGCTTTATTAAAAATTTTGACTTGATTGACAATAAAAGCCTGAAACAAGCGATAGAATGCCAGAGTAAAAATTGCGATGATCAAACCGGCGGCTGTAGTAATTAACGATTGTCCAATCCCAGTGGTAACACCTTTTGCTGCTTCACCAGCTAAATCACCAATGCGAATAGCAAACAAAGAATTAATCAAACCCAAAACAGTACCCAATAACCCTAACATTGGTGAAAGGGTAATTACGGCTTCCAGAAGTTTTTCGCCCCTACGCATTCCGGCGATTTCCTCTGCTGCTGTGGACTCTAAAGCTAAACTAAAGGTCTGAGCATCAATTTTCTTCAAGCGTAAAGGCGCATAGAGAAAACGGCCAATTGGCTGATCTGTAGCTTGTTGGGCGATGTCCGTGGCGATGTCCCAATTTTCCGCCGCCGCATCGAGGACGCGATCGACTATTTCCTTTTCCTGGGTCAAAATTCTTAGCCAAAACCACAAGCGCTCAAAAACCACGCTTAAAGACAAAATAGATAAAACCAGTAAAGGCCACATTGCTGGCCCGCCCTTCTTAAACAGATCTAAAATATCCACTGTGTAGGTTCCCTCCCTCCATTACTTAAGCAACTATGCGAAAGCATCTTAATTCTAAAGATTAATCCGCCACTAACGCACTGACCTGGTTGATCTTCAAGTAAATTACCAGAAATAGCATCTTATATAGACACTAGGGCGGTTATTCCCACCCGGATATTAAATTAAAATTTGCCAAAATAAAAAAGTGACTAGAGGCTAAAATATGAATTTCTCGATTCAATCAGTTTACAATTGGTATCGTAACCTGCTACGGAATCCCAAGTATCGTTGGTGGGTGATTATTGGCACTATAGTTTATCTTCTCAGCCCGATTGATATTGCTCCTGATTTTATCCCAATCGCGGGACAAATTGATGATTTTTTAGTTTTATCCTTGCTAGTTTCGGAAGTTTCTGGATTAGTGCTAGAAAGCTGGAAAGCCAAACAGGGTAATGCGGAGACAGCAGCCAGCAATACAACTCAGAAGGGTACTGACTCAACGGATACGATAGATGTTGATGCTGTTTCTGTCAAGTAGCTTGGGTGGTGAATTTCTGAACTCTCCTACTTGTGTGAAGAGGAGAGTTTTTTAAACGCAGAGGAACGCGGAGGTAAACGCAGAGTAGCGCAGAGTTAGAGGTTGTTAGCTACTCGTTTGATTCCGTCTTTAAGGTGGAGGACGTTAAAGTTGATGAGTAATCCTAATTTACATTTGGTGAGTTTGAGATAGGTGAGGAGTTGAACGGAATGGATTGGTTGTAGAGATTCTACGGCTTTAACTTCCACAATTATTTTGTTTTCTACTATTAAATCTAGTCGATAAGCACATTCCATCTGTACTTCTTGATAAACCAATGGTACAGGAATTTGCTTACCAACATTTAACTTTGCTTTCCTCAGTTCATAGAATAAACACTCCTCATAGACAGATTCTAATAAACCTGGGACTAAAGCAGAATGTACCTTCATTGCACAACCAATAATTAATCCACTCAAATTATTCTCTTCCATCCTCTGCGTACCTTTGCGCTATCCTCTGCGTTCCTCTGCGTTTACAACTCTTTCACAAACTCGGTTAAGAATCTAAAGGCTTTCAAGATATAACTCGCGCAATCTTTAGGTGAGGTGTTGTAAAAGTAACGCCATGCTGAGGCTTTATCTTCATCATAGCGATCGCCTCTTTCGGGATGATTCTCTAACCAGGTTAACCGCACCGCATGGCCAATTAATACATCTAAAACGATATACTCCTCAATTTGCAGGTTGGGATTGTTAGCGGCGATCGCTGCTAGTTCCATGAGTGCTTCAATGTTCACTTGGCGATATTCTGGGGCTTCAATTTTATTGAGTAAGTGTTCAATTTTTAAGGCAAAGTTTCTTTCACCTGCTGTCATTTCTGACAACATTAATTCACTTTCTAAACGATTCCGTCTTTCTAATTTGTCACCAATGACTATGCCTTTACAATGCTGCATTAATAGCCAAACTTGTTTAAAAAAGTTTTTAGGAACACGGTTTAGTGCGCCTTCTGCTTGGCGATATCTGCGCCAACCACCATCAGGAGTTTCGATTTCTTCACTAATCACGGGTTCAACTATCCAAGCAATATCACTTTCTTTTTGTTTGACGTGTAAGGATTCTTGTTGACGTAGTAAGTTACTAATTGGTGTATATGCTACTAACACCTGTTGTAAACGTGTTTTTACTTCATAGGGTGAAAGCTGCATCAGGTGATCATAGGCTTCATCTTGGGTAACACGTAATTCTCTGGCTATCTCGCTAGCAATTAAAAGGATAAGATAACCTACTCTTAAAGTGAGTAGTCCTTTAAATAATTCTGGTTCTGATTTAATTAATGCACCCAGATAGATTAAAATTTCTTGGGTTAAGACGCGATCGCGGATATCCTCACGACAGAAATGATTAATCTTTTCAGCAATTTCTGTATGGGACATGGGTACAGTAATCAGTGAGGCTTCACTATAAGCCCTACCTACTGAAATTTGTTTACCTCTGACTAAAATGCTGGTCACTGCATCAGATAGACCAATATCTACCATTTGGCGTAAACCAGCCGCCCGACGCACTACCGCCCACAAGCCTAAATCTCCGGCTTTGGTGTAAACTTCATCCAGTAAATCTCCTACTTTTACAGGATAACTTGGCCCCCCATAACCTGTATCAAATTCTAATCCCTTTAACCGGGCTAATGTTTGCAGTAACTCGATTTGTTCATAGATGTTTTCTGAACATTGCAAATGATCTAACAATAAACTCAAGTTAGTTTCACATTCCATTTGGAATTCTTGAGTATGTCCTAAACGCCAATTTTTCTCAGCGTGAAATGCTAAATGATAACAACGTGGTGCGGCATTTTTAAACGCAGATCCAGAAAAGTCCCCATCTTGAAGAAAATCAATTCTTTGAATTGCTGCTGTTAACATTAGCTGATTTAGCCGCCCTAGTTTTACCTGCACACCATTACACACACCATCTTTCAGTTCTTGCATTAATTCTAGTAAGGCATCAGAACCAGTTTCTAGCATGGTACGGGTAATCATTAAAGTCATTGTGGGGCGACCTAAATCATTCCAATATTTTTGGATGTAAGCTAGTTCAGTCCTAATTTGGTCAATTAAAAAGTGATAATCTAGGGTTAAATAAAATTGCTGGGCATCTAAAAATGATGGTAAAAATACTACTGTTTTGCCATCAAGTCGAAATATTCTGGATGTAGTTAAACTCCGCAGTCTTCTGACTGGACGACCAGTTAAACCTAGTTTATCATTTCGTCCAATTTGGGTATAGATTTGGGAAAATTCTTCAGATTTTCTAACTTGAATCGTTTCTACTTGGGTAGGGGTTTGAGTTTCAATTCCATGTACCTCTAATTTGGCTTGTAAATCTTCATCTTCTGCTAGTAGCGCAATTTGTACTAAGGATTCACGATTTTTGCCAATACATAAGTGTCTACCGAGAGGGTCAATATCACCAATGGCTATTAATCCCTCATTGAGCATTTGTCCCAAGTAATATAAGCTTTGCGCCCAAACTAAAGGTATATTTTCATTTGGTAAACGGGGTTGACTATGAGGTTCTATTTTTTCGGCTTCAATAGATTCGGCAGGAACGTAATAAAGTTCAGGTAATAATTTTAATCCATCTCTTTCTACCAGTAAGCCTTCTAATAGTTCTTGATAGGTTTTAACTTGCTCTTCGTCTCTTTGGAACAGCCCATCTAGAACTAAATAAGTAAAAAATAACGGCCATTCACATTCGATATTTTCAAATTGCTTCAGTTCCCAAGGTTCGTAATGTAAGCGTTGAGTATCTTCTAAAACGGTTTGATGCCCATCTCTTAAAAAGCGTTTACAGCCATATCTTCCGGCTAATTTACCGATAATTTCGTTAAAGGTGCGCTCTCTGAGGGCAATATCTTCTACTGCAAAAGCAGGATAACTAATAATACTTAATAAAGCTGCATCAATTTCTTTAGAACCTGATTCTCTGGGTAATAATGATTCTAGGGTGATTCTAGCGCGGGCGATTTCATCTGGTAAGACGTGAATTACTGAAGCTTGGCTACCATTGACACCAAATAAGTTTAGCCCATTCATTGCTTCTAAGGCAGCTTTAGCCATACCTACAGAACTGGAGTTTAGTTCTGCATTACCATGATTAATCTTATTTCCTCTTTCCCAAATACCATAATCAGGAGTGCGGTAAGCTCGTCCGATATAGTAAACCAAATTTTGCACAAAATTGACTTCATCGAGTGTAAATACTATAGATAGTCCTGATGAAGTCATTTGCGCTAACATCAACAAAAATATTGAGGTTGCATCTATTTGTAAATGTCCCCACTCATCATCACCCACCACAATATCGCCTGTGGCTGTATTGTATTTGGCGTGCAGTCCATCTAATAATGATTGAGTGTGTTTAAATTTTTCGACTTTATGAGACTGTCGCATCATCGCAAACAGCAGACCACGCATTAACTTAATAGTGCTATGCTCTAATTCATAAGTCCGTCCTTGATCTTGATCTACTTTGCGGTATGCTAGGGCTAAACCCCACACTGCTAAAATGCTATAAACATTGTCTCTGACCCAAGCATCAGTATAATCTCCGTGGGCTGTAATGGCTGTGCTTGCAGGTAATAAACCAGTTATGGGATTTTGTCGAGACAGAATAATTGTTTTAATTTGTTGATAGTAGAAATCAAGACGAGTTAGCAAGGTGGAGGGAGTGTTCATAATTTTTTCGGAACTACTTGTAGAAATTCAATGCTGTAGTAGTGGAATAAATACTGTAAACTAAAAACAGTAATTTTTTCCTCTAACTTAGTAAAAATACGGTTGACGATGAGTGGTTATGGTGGTGAATTTGCTCTGAATAGCTGGCGTTGAGGGTATTTGGTTTATAGCTAATGAAAAGTGATATTTGTTCAAATCTTCATTGATTTAGCAATCAAAAGTGTAACTATCTTTAAATTATTTCCGTTAACATTGAAGTATGAAAAAAACAGAATCACTAAGGGGAATACACTCATAACCTGTTGTCTACATTATTTACATTATAAGTATAAAGACTGCTAGACACAAGTAAATTTATTCTCAGGGAGAATGTGTTATGTCTATACGTTACAATGAAAATCAGGCTCCTTTGGTTAAAGTGGTTTACTCCCAAGTAAAGGTCAATGGTAAACTAGAGCTAGTACCGTTAGAGTTATATGCTGATGGTTCACTGAGACGCTCTCAAGGTTAAATAATTTTTATAGCAGTTTGATTCGAGTTGTGAAAATCAAAAGAATCACGTCCCCGATTTCTGAGAGAGGTCGGGGATATTGTTGTTTATAGATGATTCAAGTTGGTTCTGGTAGTCTAGCGATTTCTGATTTCTGATTGACTACTAATTAATTTAATGCAGCTTAATGTGTGCTATTTAAGCTAACTTTTCCTCTAAAGTTAGCTATTTGGGAGATTTTCAGTAGTTAAAAATTCCAAGTTAAAAATTTAAAATAGTGGGGATGTATGTGAAGAGGCGATCGCCTACCGCAAACTGTCGTAAAATAATCTGGGAATTCCTTGAACCATAGGAATGGAGATTGTCGCAGAATACCATAAAATGGCAATGGGCATTACCAGAGGTGGATCAGTGGCGATCGCTCCATCCTCATAAGTTTCTCACAGAGCGATCGCTATCATATCACCGTTTGCACAAAGCTTTACGGTTGCAGATTCTATAGTGCCGACAATTTAAGTATAGTTACTATTTCCCCCTCATCTAAAAACATTTACATTTTGTGGTGACTGAAGATAGGAAAATTACTGAAGGGTTTTCTACCTTTGGGGAATAGTTTTGCTGGATAAAAAACCATTATTAATAGAATAGCCGTAAGCTAAATTACCTAAGTAGGGAGTAGCTATTGCGGAAATCACTTAGGAAAATTTAGCAGTTACCAATTGATGCACAAAACGATATCATTAAAGTCATCACTTCAGACATCAGAAAATGAACGCGTCATGAAAGCAGAAACCATTCGCACGACATTAACCATTCCCAGGGAACTGCTAGAAGCAACAGATAAAGCTGTTTTAGAAGGCAAAGCAAAGAGTCGGAATGATTTTGTGGTGCAAGCATTACGTAGAGAATTAGCAGCACAAAAAAGAGCCGAAATTGACGCAGCTTTGGCAGAAATGGCCAAAGATCCAGATTATCAAGCAGAAGTTTTAAGGATAGAGGCGGAATTTGCTACGGCGCAATGGGAGGCGTTGCAGCTAGTAGGGGAAACGCCACAATGAGAAGGGGTGAAGTATATGATGCGCGTTTGGAGACAACTGAAGGTTCTGAACAAGGGGGTACTCGCCCCGTAATTATTGTCAGTCGTGACGTAATTAATTTATCAAGTCCAGTTGTGTTAGCAGTACCCTGTACCACATATCAAACCGGTAAACGAGTCTATCCTACCCAAGTATTAATTTTAGCTCCAGATGGCGGACTAAAAAAAGATTCCATCGCCATGGCTGATCAAGTGCGGGTATTGTCAAAAACCCGCTTTTTGCGTTTAAGGGGTGTGGTTTCTCCATTGGTGATGGTGCATCTAGAACAGGCTTTGTTGATTGCTTTGGACTTACCAGGACAGGGGGAGGAGTAGTTAAAGTTGGTGTTGGGGTTGGGACAATAAATCAAAAAAAGCGCTGATAGATTGGAGTTAGGAAAATGATTCAAGAGGTGTAACTGTGGTTATTGTTCCAAGCGACCCACCAACCCCCACTCCAGAACAGACGAGAACTCATTTCACTGTAGATGAGTATCGATCGCTTGAAGAAACAGCCCAGGAACATCATGAATACCGCAATGGAGAAATTATTATCATGCCAGGGGGTTCAGAAGTTCATAGTGCGATCGCCAGCAATATGTTAATCTATCTGGGATTTTTGCTCAGAGACACGGATTTTCGCTTGTATAATAGTGATTTACGGGTTTGGATTTCTAAATATCAGTGCGGTACTTATACTGATTTAATGGTCGTTGATGGTCAACCAGAATTAAACGGCGATCGCACCGACGAAATTCTCAATCCTCTCCTAATTGTTGAAGTTTTATCACCTTCTACTGAAGCTTATGATAGAGGCGAAAAATTCAGGAAATATCGCTCTATTCCTAGTTTTTGTGAATATCTATTAGTGAGCCAAACTGAACCTTATATTGAACAGTATTACAAACAAGAACCCCAGAATAATGAACGTTGGGAATGGCAAGTTTACGAACAGATTGACCAGTCAGTTCTTCTGCATAGTTTAAATGTAGAACTTCCCATCAGAGAAATTTATCGCCGCATTAAATTTTAAATAAATTCATAATTCGTAATTTTTTGTTTTAATTTCTTCTAAGCCTAATTGGGGAAAGCTTTAACCTCAGAAAGCTAAATATCAAGCTCAATGTAATGGCCAAGCATGATTTTTTTCGCAGAAAACAAGCTTAAAGAACAGAATATGCTTTTATATTGACAGATAAAACAGAATGGTATATATTTTTATGCGTGGTGAATTAGGAGTGCCTAGCGCAAGGCGCTTGTATTAACAGATCAAAGTTGGCGAAAGCTTTCTTTTCAAAGAAGCCACTGTTTAGTGGATGCAGACTCGACTTATGGTATTTATGCTCGAAAGAGTCCACTCTTAGTTCACCATTTCAAGCTACTTTATAGATAACGCTCACTGGTGGATGAATTAGAATATTACTTCTCTCATAGAGCCATTATTAAAGTTATATCTTGTTTACGTGCCTCTCTGGCCAAAAAAAGGCACGATCAGCAGTTTTTCTTCAACTTATCAACACACGCTCCTCCTCCTTGTTCAAGTGAGTCAGAGCAAGATAAGCAACTCTATGCCATGCTGCCCCCACGAAAAAAGTGGTGCAGGCTAAATCTTGAAGAACGCCGATATAAGAACACTTTAGAAATAAACTCGCTCTCGATTGAAAGGGCGGTTTTAATTGAATTAAACCGTAAAAATCGTGGTAAAGAATTACAACCTTGGTTTATAAAGCTTGATGAGTTTATTAAGAAAATACAAGATGTAGTTCTTAATGAATCTCCTTATACCCTAGAATCTCCTTATATACAACCTATTAAAAAAGATTCTAAAAAAAATAATCATGAATATCGTGTGATTGCGGTATACAATTTATTTGACAGAATAATAATAGGACAGATTTCAAAATATTTACGTGCTATCTTTGATCAAGATTTTGAATCTACATCTTATGCTTTTCGAGTGAGAAAGGATGATAAACCTTGTCCTAATCACCATGATGCTGTTGAAGATATTCTCAAATATAGAGAAGAATTTTCTGGTAATCCTCTTTGGTTAGCTGAGTGCGATATTCAAGGTTTTTTTGACTGCGTGGAGCATGAACAAGCTCGTGAAGCTATGAGAAAGGCACAAGCAAGAGCCGAAAAGAGAGGAAAGTCAGTAGATTTAAGATCACTTAGATTTTTTGATCAATATCTTGAGTCATACTCATTCAGGGAAACTGCTTTACTTAAAGCGCAAGAATGGTTTGATTCCCATAATATAAAGGGAGAAATAAATAAACGAGATCAAGTATTAGCAAATTTTTACCCTGATTTATCTACTCAGAAGATTGGAATTCCTCAAGGAGGAGCACTCTCTTGTCTGATTGCTAATTTAATTTTGGATGAAGCAGATAAACAAGTTAAAAATTATGATGGCTTATTTTATGCTCGTTATTGTGATGACATGATTATGATTCATCCTGAACAAGAACAGTGCAAATCTGCTTTTGAAACTTACAAGGAAACACTTAAACACTTGAAACTCCCTATTCATGAGCCTGAAAAAATACATGAGTACAATGCAACCTTTTGGCAATATAAATCTAAGCAACCTTATAAATGGGGAGCAAAAAGTGAAGATATATCTATTCCTTGGATAGGATTTGTTGGCTATCAAATACGCTATGATGGATACCTTAGAATACGTCCGTCTTCACTCCTAAAGGAATTAAATAAACAGATTTGGGAAACAGATAAAGTTCTTAAAGTAACTTGTTCAAATGTAGAAAAAGAAAAAGGTTCAAAAGGAATTATTAACGTTACTTATTATGAAGAGGGTGTCAGAAAGACTAAAGAGCAAATTCTTTACAGATTAGCAAAAAGACTTATTGCTATGTCCGTTGGGAATAGAAAATTTGATAAATCTTTTGACGCAATAAATGATTATTGCTGGTGTCGAGGTTTTAAGTTACTTAGAAAATATCCTTTTATTAAATCTCAACTTCGTAGACTAGACCGAGGACGTAAACATCAACTTCAAAGAGCGAAGCGATTACTTCAATATTTACGCATAAGAAAAGAAGATTCTCAACGACCCAAGCGTATAATTAAGTATTTTGGAAAACCATTCAGCTATGATGCTCAGTTTCCTAATACTGAAAATGTCGCTCCATCGCTATTAGATGGAGACAAAAATGGCAATGACTAAAAATGCGTGGTTGTCTTAAAATTTGTTAACATATTGGTATTATTCTAAAATTCTCAACAGGATTTTATAAATTAGCGATCGCTCTTTGAAAAAATCCAATTTTAGAGGCATGTGTGGTTAAATATATTACAGTTTTAACAAATTAATAAAATGCGTCGAGACTCACTATTTTACAAACTCTTTCAACAATACCCTTATTTATTATTTGAACTATTGACAAATCGCCCCGCAAATGCAGATGCTTACCGATTTGATTCTGTAGCTGTCAAAGAACCAAAATTTGAAATTGACGGAGTATTTTTACCACCAGAAAGCGAAAAGCCAGGGATTGTATATTTTTGTGAAGTGCAATTCCAAAAAGATGAGCAACTTTATGAAAGAGTATTTGCCGAATCATCACTATATTTCTACCGCAACCGGATTAGATTTAGTGATTGGCAGGCTGTAATCATTTATCCATCTCGCAACACCGAACAAAGTGATATTTATCCTCATCGGGGATTACTCAATAGTGAGCAAGTACATCGAGTATATTTAGATGAGTTGGGGGATATTCGTCAATTACCTCTGTGGGTAGCAGTGATGGTACTAACGACTCTAGAAGAAAGTCAAGCACCAGCAGCAGCGAGGTATTTGTTAACTAGAACTAGTCAGGAAGTAGCAGAGCCATCTAGTCGCGCCATAATAGAGATGATTACAACCATTATGGCCTACAAGTTTGAACAACTTAGCCGCAGGGAGGTAGAAGCTATGTTAGGAATAACGCTGAAGGAAACCAGAGTTTACCGAGAAATTAAAGAAGAAGGTCGAGAAGAAGGTCGAGAAGAAGGTCGAACAGAAGCAACTGTTAATCTAGTTATCCGACAATTGACTAAGCGGTTTGGAGAATTATCTGAGGAAGTGCGATCGCTCATTTCTGGTTTACCATTATCTATACTGGAAGATTTGAGCGAAGCATTGTTAGATTTTACCAGCTTGGCTGATTTACAGGTGTGGTTAGCAGACCAGAACAAATAAAGTATTAACGATCGCCTCCTTTAAGACCACACCCAGATCATTTTTATAAATTGCTAATTGCTTCCCCTACTAATTTAGACACAAAGGGTAAAATTTCCCGACTTTTGGCTTGGGTTTTACCTTCGGTAAATACTATAAGTAAATAGGGGCGTTGGTTTGGTATTTCGATATACGCTGTATCATGGCGGACTTGGCTTGTCCAACCGGCTTTTGACCAAATTTGTGTATTTTCTGGTAGTCCTGAACCTAAGAAGCCTGTAACTTGGTCTTCCTCTACATCTTGGGGTAAGTCTTCGGGTTTAATACTACGTTTTAGTAATGCCATCATGGATTGCGATCGCCCACTGGAAACTGCTACCCCTCCGACGATACTATGTAGTAATCTAGCTGTGGCATCAGTGGTGAGCATATTGCGATTTTCCAACATTTGCCCATAAAATGCCCTCTCCCGTCCATAGGGGCCATCACCCCAGGTTTTTTGACAAACGTTAATCTTTTCTAATTCTTCCCAGCCTAAATTTTGAAAATAGCGGTTAACAATTTGTCGCTGCTGTTTCCAAGTTTCAAAGGGGCCAGGTGTTAACTCTGGACCAGAAGTAGTACCTGTAAGAATATCTACCACTAAGCTAGTAGCATCGTTGCTAGAATCGACGATCATATCACGCACAGCCCGTTCTAACTCTGCTGAACTTTGCGCCATACCTCTTTCTAGCCACTCATTTATCGCTACCAAATAAAACAACTTCACTACACTAGCAGGATAAATCCTTTCATCCCCACGATAACTAAAGCCCCTAACAGGATGTTTCCAAAAAGCGTCGGGAGTTAGCGCCCCGCCCGTATTAACTGGAACTGGCGGATCATAAACAACCCAAGTTAAAGCAATTTGATTGGGCGCTAAACTCGGAAAGGTTGACCAAGTGGCTTCTAAAATGCCATGACCAAGATTGTCTAGTTGTGCGTCTGAATTAAAAAAAACCATTAGTAAAAATGTCCTTTAATTTAAAATCACAAATTCCCAATTCTTTATCAGGTGAATATCAGTGTACTACTGACCTAAATTTATATGATTCTCCTGAATGTGTACGCTTGGCAACGCAAGCTGTTGTCGGACGACATTTAAGATTTACTTCAAATCATCAGGATACAGCAGTTGAAGTATCTTTATGTGCAGATGATTATCCTGGTTGGGTGGCTGTAGCTGATTTGGTTTCGATTCAACCTGCAACTACACCTTATCAGCCAAAAGTCTTTTCTGCCTTAGAGATTCAACAACTACTCCCAAAGGTAATCACTTTTACAAAAGAGGCGATGCAACAAGAAAATTATTACCTGTGGGGTGGTACGCTGGGGCCAAATTATGATTGTTCAGGGTTAATGCAGGCGGCGTTTGCGTCTGTAGGAATTCAATTACCAAGGGATGCTTATCAGCAGGAAGCTTTTACTCAACCTATCAGCATCAGTGAATTACAACCAGGGGATCTGGTGTTTTTTGGTACTCCCCAAAAGGCCACCCATGTGGGATTATATTTGGGCGATGGTGGTTATATCCATAGTTCTGGTAAAGACCAGGGGAGAAACGGTATAGGCATAGACTATCTGACGGAACAAGGTGAAGAGGTAAGTCGGTCTTACTACAAGCAGCTAAGAGGCGCGGGGAGGGTGGTGGAGAGTTATTTACCGCAGGGAAGATGAGGGGAGACGCGGGGAGGGGAGACGCGGGGAGGGGA
>DATGXQ010000373.1:0-2701 GCA_035298905.1 Nostocaceae cyanobacterium
CCCCTCCCCGCGTCTCCCCTCCCCGCGTCTCCCTTCACCGCGTCTACTCAGGATTGAGAATTTTTGGTACTTTGAAGAAATCGCCCTCCTGTTCTGGGGCAGATTCGAGGATAGCATCTCTGTACGGATAGGGTTTTAACTCGTCTTCCCGGACTACATTGCTAACATCGATCGCTCTTGTTGTGGGCAGTACGTTGCTAACATCAAGTTCATTTAATTGTTCCACATAACCCAGAATACTGCCCAATTGGGTAGTAAATTTTTCTTCTTCCTCTGGTGTCAACTCCAAACGAGCCAAAAGTGCCACTTTGTGGACTTGTTCCCGGTCAATCATAAGTTTGTCAATAGTCAATAGTCATTAGTCAATAGTAATTTACCAATGACCAATGACCAATGACCAATTTAGAAGAATACGTCAATTTGCGATCGCCCCGTGGTTTTTAACCAGTTCTGGGCTTCAATATAGTTATTGGGAGCTAGGCGAATGGCTCTCACCCAGTAATCAGCAGCTTGGTCAAATAGTGCTTCTCCCCCGTCATTATCCCCCGCTTCCTTAGCCTTTTCGCCTTTATAGTGGTAGATTACAGCGATATTATTTAAGGCTTGGGGGAGACGGGCATTTAACTCGATCGCTTGGTGATACAGTTCTAAAGCCTTGTCATGGTCGCCGTTACTAGCATGAATTAACCCCATATTGTAAAGAATGTAGCTCTTATCGTAGGGGTCTTCTTCTAGTGTCAAAGCTTCTTCGTAATATTCTAGTGCTTCCGCATATTCCCCTTCTGCTTGCGCTGACATACCATCTCGGTAATAAACAAACGCTTCCTTGGCTTTTTTGTTGGTTGGCAGCAATTTGAGGATTAAATCTGCCATGACGGTAAAGGATTTGTCAATAAAGTTATCGTTTTTCTGGGTTCTTGGCATAATGTGCCTCTATTTTTGCTCCAATGAAGCCGATTTTGTTTAGCCGTGAGTTTTCTCAGACTTGTCCCATTGTTAATTTAGCTGATTTATGGGGAAATTCTCGTCACTCACTGGCACAATACACTTAGAATCATCATGACGGGCGTTATTTACCCAAGTGCTGACGGGATAAGCCGTCATAGCTGCGGTGGGATAAGGTTGCAATAAAGGCTGGAGGAGTTCTGGCGTTTGCACTTGAGGATCTAGCCATAAATTGTAATCCTCTGGGTGGAGAATAACGGGCATCCGATCGTGTATCGGTTGCATTAATTCATTAGCACCAGTTGTCAGAATTGTACAGGAATCTATATCCTCTTTGTCAGGATTTCGCCATCTTTCCCACAAACCTGCAAAAGCGAAAGGTTGCCCATCTCGAAGATGAAAATAGAATGGTTGTTTTTTAGTTCCTTGCTTTTGCCACTCATAAAAACCATCTGCAACTATCAAACAACGTCGATGTTTAAAAGCAGAACGGAACGCTGGCTTTTGGGCGGCTGTTTCAGCCCTAGCATTAATTAATTTTGTTCCCATACTGGCATCTTTAGCCCAAGCAGGAATTAAACCCCAACGTAGATGATGCAGGTAACGTCTATTACTTTGTTGATTTTGTAATACAGCTACCACATTTTGAGTAGGTGCAATATTAAACCGGGCATCTATATCCGTTACTTCCTGAATCTCGAAAAAAGCTGTCAAAGCTTCTGATGAAAGGTGTAATGTAAATCTTCCACACATGTTTTTATTTCCGATTACTGTCAGAAAATACTTATTGTAATATCCAATCTAAATAATACGGGGTATTTTTATTTCTTCAGATAATATTTAATATAAAAAAAATCATATTTATTGTTAAATACTGTTCAAATAAGATATGGTATTTTTAAGGCTGAAAATTATTAAATATTTTCTCATCAAATTTATTTGGGCATTAAGATGCTGCGCTTGTACGATTACTTACCTTCTGGGAATGGCTATAAAATCCGCCTATTGTTGATCCAAATGGGTGTGCCTTTTGAAAGAATAGAAGTAAATATCCTTAAAGGCAAAACAAAAACACCAGAATTTCTCAGTAAAAATCTTCAAGGTAAAATTCCTCTATTAGAAATTGAGCCTGGGAAATACTTAGCTGAATCTAATGCTATCTTAGTTTACTTAAGCGAACAGACGGAATTTTTACCCTATGATCCGTTTTTACGCGCTCAGGTATGGCAATGGCTATTTTTTGAACAGAACAGACATGAACCGAACATTGCTACCTCAAGATATTGGATTTCAATTTTAGGTGCAGCAAAAGAATATCAAGAACTTCTCCAACATAAACGTGAGCTTGGTTATGCAGCACTTCATGTCATGGAAGAACATTTAACTCAACATACTTTTTTTGTAAATGAACGTTATACCATTGCTGACATTGCTTTATTTGCTTATACTCATGTAGCAGATGAAGGAGGCTTTGATTTAACTAAATTTCCAGCTATTCAAAGTTGGATAGAGAGAGTGAAAAATCAGCCTAATTATATTAGCATTACGCAAGAAGTTTGATTAGAAATTAGGGAATAAGAGGGGAAAGAGACGCGGGGACGCGGAGGAAAGAGACACGGGGACACGGGGACGCGGTGACGCGGAGAAAGAAAGACAAAAAGATTCTCCCCTCTCTTCTTCTCCCCATCTCCCCATCTCCCCATCTCCCCTCTCTTCTTCTCCCCATCTCCCCATCTCCCCATCTCCCCATCTCCCC
>DATGXQ010000374.1:0-3855 GCA_035298905.1 Nostocaceae cyanobacterium
TTTGTTCCGGGGTCTTCCCTGGACCCCAGATTACTTCAGGGAAACCGGTTCTCAACTGACGGTGGTTGTCGATTTTAGCAAACTCATCTACTGATTCATAAGCTAAATCTTTGAGCGAGTCTAATGCTTGGTCTGTCGTGATTTTTCCATTGGCGATCGCATCAAGGAGCGATCGTAAAGCTTTTTCATCAGTCATCAGTAGTCCTTCCCCTCCCCTGCTCTTAATTCTCCCTCATTTTTGAGTTATTACTGATGCTGATTGATTTGATGCTCAAAAAATTTCTGAACATCAGATAATAGCCCACTACTTAATAACTTTGATTTCATGAATATTCCAGAATGGACCTCCCAGCCCACTATATTTAATCCCTGCAAACTTATTTCTCACAGCTGATAGAGAATAGGGATTAACCAAATAAATCATCGGGACATTTTCTTGTACAATCTGCTGGAATTTGCCATAAATTTGCTTACGCTTAACATCATCTAACTCCCTTGCACCTTGAATAAACAATTCATCAATTTCTGCTTCCCAAGGATTAACTTCTTGATTTTGTACTGGTTTCTGTCCAGGTTGTGGTCTTTGATTAAACAAGTGTGAAGCACCATCAGATGACCAAAGATTAGCCCCGTCATTTGGTTCTAAACCAGCACCAAAGCCAATCAAACCAGTATCCCAATCATAAGTATTATCCAGCTTATCTAAAAAGGTACTCCAGGCTAAAGGTGTAAAATCAATTTGTATACCAATTTTACTTAAATCTTGTTTGATTTGCGCTCCTATTGCTTCCCTAATTCTATTACCGCTATTGGTAATTAAAGTAAAGCGGACACGATTACCTTGGGCATCAAAAAGTTCACCTTGCTCATTATATTTGAATCCAGCTTTTAATAGTAATTGCTTTGATTTCGCTGGATCATATTTATAGACTTTTAAACCTTCCTCCGGTGAAAGATAATAGGGGCTTTTGACATAAAGTGGTGAATTTTGTAATGCACCTAAACCGCGATAGGTATTATTAACCATTGTTTGGCGGTCAATGGCATAAGCTATAGCCCGTCTAAATTCCAGATTATTAAACCAGCGAGATTTAATTGGGTCTACTAATGGTTTGCCGTCTCTTTGACCTTTATTTAAGTTAAAGAACATAAACAAAGTGCTAGGACTAGGACTCGGCTTACGAGGGTCAAAGATTGTGAAATTACCTTGTTTTTCCTGTACTTTCAATAGAGAAAAATATTCTGGTGTCACTGCTAAAGCATCTAAACTACCAGAACGAAATTGAATTACAGAAGTATCTGTTGATTCGACAATTTGCCAAACAATTCTTTCAATATATGGTTGAGGATTGCCTTGAGCATCCTTACGCCAATAATATGGATTCCGCCGAAAAATTATCCGCTCACTGGTATCATATTGTTCTAATTTATATGGCCCATTTACAACAATTTCTGACGGAGGAGTAGAAATATTCCATTTACTGAGAAATAGAGGTTTACCTTCTTTATCTTTTTTTTCTACTGATTCTCTCAAGGCATGTTCTGGTAAAATTCCGAAGGCTGTAGCACTGCGTAAAAATGGTGCAAAGGGTTCTGGTACAGTAAACTCAACTCGGCGATTATCCAGTTTTCTCACAGATGGGTATTGACGTTTTTCACCAATCTTTAAAGTATCTTTTGCATTGGTGGGGATTTCTGCATTCAAGTAAATCTTTTCATAGGTAAATACTACATCATCTACTGTGAGAGGATACCCATCAGACCATTTTAAATTTTCACGTAGAGTAAAAACAATTTTCAATTTATCATCAGAAATTTGCCAAGATTCTGCTAAAGCTGGTTCAACTTCCCCAGTGAGTGGATTTTCATTAGTTAAACCTTCATAAGTTAAGCCGAAAATATTTGGAGATTCAGAATTAAGAGCGTAATTAAAGGTTTTGGGGTCACTAAGGATACTAGTTACTAATTGCGGTACTTGAGCAGATTGAACTTTGAGATTATTTGGATTACAAGCAATAACTGTAATTGTGGCAAATAAAATTAAAGCAGCTATTACCCAAAGGCGTTTTGTATGGCGAAAAATTGTTGTAGTAAATACCATAATTTCAGTGAATGAATAATTGGTTTAACTTAATGAACGAGAATTTAGCCAACCGAGAAAATTTTTTGTTTTGCTAGAGTACCTGATACCTGCATTTTTTAAAGCCTCTTGTACTTCCTGTTTACCAAAGTCATTAGTATTACCACTAAGAAATACCTTTTCTGCTTCAGGATATGAATTGGAATGCTCAAGAATACACTGCAAAATTAAGTTATCCATGAGATCATTTTTAATAAGCCATATTTCAGGCTGAAATATTGCTGTTTCTGCACTATATCTAATTAAATCACTATTTAAATTTATCAATTCTGCTCTTCTAGTAAGCAGTTTATCAATAGTATCAAATAAGCGATTTTGGATATCATTAATTAATCGTTCAGTATCTATACTTGCTTCGTTTAAATGCTTAATTAGGGATAGAGCATTAATAGAAGTCTTCTCACGGTTTAATTCGTTAATCTGATTTTTAATTTGCTCGGTAATAAAATCTTGGCGTTTTTTCTTGTCTATTCTGTAAGTATTAAGAGCTTCAATAAAACAAATGTTTGGTATGGCTATATGAACTGATGAAGGTAAATTAGGCAGTAAAGTTTCTGCATCATCTTGTCCTTTAGCCATAGCCATGAGAAAATTAGTTTCAATATAAAGAATTAGCATCACCCTGAGTTACCCAAGAACTAGTATCTCCACTGTCTAATTTTTGTAATAGACCAATTTCTGCAATCTCTTTAATTTTTGGAGGTTCAACTAGTAAATTCCAATTATAAGCCAAGTCACGCAGCCATGCTTCTGTTAATCCTGTCAGGTAAAGACTTAAGATTCTTTGATTCCTGAATTGTGGGTCATAATGACTAAGAACATCTGCTGTGTTAAATTTGGCTCTCAGAATAAATTCTGTTCCATTCCATTGAAAAATCAATATTGTTTCCAAATCAACAAACATTGAAAATTCAATTGGTCGCTCTGTGACTGGTCGCCAGTTTCTCATAATTCGTAATAGGTCTTCGCCTATATGATTGTGTTCATATTTGAAGGGAAAACCTCTTACTTTGGCAAATAAAACGATTCTTCCTGATTTATCTGTAGTAATACAATCAGGATAGTCTACATCTTTTAAATTTAGATTGAGCATAGTTATAATTTACCCATGAATTAATAAGTAGGATGCTGATTTGGGTGTAGCATTTCTGCTTATTGGTTTTCCTCCTGGCGATTATTAAATTACATAGTCTGGAGGGCAATTTAATCATTAGCTACTAACAAAACTACAGCATAGGCACAAATTCCTTCTTCTCTGCCTTCGGGTCCTAATTTTTCGTTGGTGGTGGCTTTGATGCCGATTTGATTGGGTTGGAGTTGAAGAACTGTGGCTAATTTTTCCCGCATTTGGGGAATGTGGGGTTTTAATTTGGGACGTTCAGCGACGATTACTGAGTCGATGTTGCCGATTTGCCAACCTTGTTCACGAATCAGTTGATGGACTTGCTCTAATAGTAATAGGCTATTAGCTCCTTTCCATTGGGGATCATTAGGGGGGAAATAATGGCCGATATCTCCTAATGATAATGCGCCTAGCATTGCGTCCATGATGGCGTGTGTCAAGACATCAGCATCACTGTGACCTAATAAGCCGAGTTCATGGGGGATTTGTAGCCCTCCTAAAATCAGAGGGCGATCGCTTACCAATTTGTGAATGTCGTAGCCGTTACCAATTCTGTTGTTCATAGTGATTGGGGATTGGGGATTGGGGATTG
>DATGXQ010000375.1:0-3263 GCA_035298905.1 Nostocaceae cyanobacterium
TTTCTCCCCATCTCCCCATCTCCCCATCTCCCCATCCCCTCTCCCCCCTTACTCCGCCGGTCCCACGGCTTCGATCGCTGCTTGTAGGGCGATAGATACATGTGTCCAATGCGTCCCCCCTTGGCAATACACCACATAAGGCTCACGTAAAGGGCCATCGGCTGATAATTCCAAGGTACTCCCCTCGATAAATGTCCCTCCAGCCATCACTACCTGACTTTCATAACCCGGCATTTCATCGGGAACGGGGTCAAGATAGGAACCAATGGGGGAATATTGTTGAATGGCTTTACAGAAGGCAATTAATTTTTTCGCCGAACCCAATTTAATCGCTTGAATCACATCCCCACGGGGCGCTAAGGGCGCAGGATTAACGGGATAACCCAATTTATCAAATACATAACCCGTTAAATAAGTGCCTTTCATTGCTTCCCCTACCATTTGCGGGGCTAAGAATAACCCTTGAAACAACAGGCGATTTTGGTCAAAGGTAGCACCACCAGCACTACCAATACCAGGGGCAGTTAGCCGACAAGCTGCCGCTTCTACCAGGTCAGCCCGACCAGCAACATAGCCACCTGCCGGAACTATTGTTCCACCTGGGTTTTTAATCAATGAACCCGCCATTAAATCAGCACCTACAGCCGTCGGTTCTTTAGTCTCTATAAATTCGCCGTAGCAGTTATCAACAAAACAAACTGTCTGGGGATTTTGTTTTTTAACCAAATGGATGATTTTTTCAATGTCCGCAATTGATAAACTAGGTCGCCAAGAGTAACCGCAGGAACGTTGAATTAAAACCAAACGGGTGTTATCAGTAATAGCTGTGCTTAAGGCTGCCCAATCTATAGTTCCGGCTGGGTTAAGTTCTAATTGGCGGTAAGTAACACCAAAATCTGTTAGAGAACCTTGACCTTGACCGCGAATACCGATAACTTCTTCTAATGTGTCGTAGGGTGCGCCCACTACTGCTAACATTTCATCACCGGGACGGAGAACACCATACAACGCACAGGCGATCGCATGTGTACCAGAAACAAACTGCAACCTGACTACAGCCGCTTCTGCACCCATGACTTGAGCAAAAACTTGATCTAACGTTTCTCTCCCCAAATCATCATGACCGTAACCACTAACACCAGCGAAATGGTGCGCCCCTACACGGTAAGAGCGGAAAGCATCTAACACTCTTTGTAGATTTTGCTTGACCTGAGCGTCAATACCAGAAAAAATCTCTAATAGTGCCTGTTCTGCTTGCCGCAGCTGTTCCAAGCTGTTCATTAGTTCCTTTAGTTCCTCATTACACAAAAAAAGACTACATAAAATATGCCGATTTTCGATCGCGCAGATTAGGCTGAACAATTCCTATTTAGGTTACTGCATGACAATTGCTACTTCCACTAAACCTCAAATTAACTGGGTTAACACCCTATTTTTCGTCGCTTTGCACATCGGAGCTCTATTTGCCTTTATTCCTGGTAACTTTAGCTGGAGAGCAGTTGGTGTTGGACTATTGCTTTACTGGGTAACAGGTGGCTTAGGGATTACTCTGGGATTTCACCGTCTGGTTACTCACCGCAGTTTTCAAACACCTAAATGGTTAGAGTATATCTTGGTTTTCTGCGGGACACTAGCCTGTCAAGGCGGGCCAATAGAGTGGGTAGGTACACATCGCATTCATCATTTACATTCAGATACCGAACCTGATCCCCATGATTCCAACAAAGGTTTTTGGTGGAGTCACATTGGCTGGCTGATTTATCGTTGTCCCGCACAAGAGCAAATTCCTCGGTTTACAAAAGATATTGCCGAAGACCCAGTTTATCAGTTTTTAGAAAAATATTTCATTGCCATCCAATTTGCTCTGGGTATATTACTGCTGTTCTTGGGTGGCTGGTCTTTTGTCATCTGGGGAATTTTTGTGCGAATTGTCTGGGTTTATCACTGTACTTGGTTAGTGAACAGCGCTACTCATAAATTCGGCTATCGCACTTACGAATCTGGGGATAAATCCACTAATTGTTGGTGGGTAGCCTTATTAGTATTTGGCGAAGGCTGGCATAATAATCACCATGCTTTTCAGTATTCAGCCCGTCATGGTCTGCAATGGTGGGAAATTGATCTGACCTGGATGACAATTCAATTGCTGCAAGTGTTCGGTCTAGCTACGAATATAAAGCTGGCTGACAAGAAGCAGTAAAAACTCTATATAAAAACGTCACATAGTCAATAGTCTGATAGTCAGTAATTTTTACTGTCTAGAGATTATTGACTTTTGACTAAAAATAATTTTTGAATTATTTTCGCAAAAATCAAATAATTTGTAACAATAACATTTTGAATGCGATATAGTAACTAAGGTTGCTATAATCCCAAAGATTAAGCATAAGAAACTTGGCTGTCAGCTGCTATTTTTAGTAGTTGATAGGCGCGTTTGCTGATTTTTCAGGTGTTCATGACTACAACAACAATCAACAGTCCAAAAAATCCTGTTTCTACAGATTTTTCTAATTCCCAAATCAAGCTCAAAGATATTATCAAAAGCTTGCCAAAAGAATGTTTTCAAAAAAATAAACTTAAAGCGTGGAAGACAGTATTAATCAGCCTGTCTATGGCGGCTTTGGGCTATTACTTCATAGCCATTTCTCCTTGGTTTCTCCTACCATTAGCTTGGATTTTTACAGGTACAGCCTTAACGGGTTTCTTTGTGATTGGGCATGATTGCGCTCACCGTTCATTTGCTAACCGCCGTTGGGTAAATGATTTAGTAGGGCATTTATTTATGATGCCTTTAATTTACCCCTTTCATAGCTGGCGGGTTGGGCATAATCACCACCATAAACATACCAATAAATTAGATGAGGATAACGCTTGGCATCCCATAAGAACACATGTTTTTGAAAATTGGAGTAACCGTTCTCAATTTTCTTATAAATTGTTCATTAACAAGCGTTTATGGTGGGTAGGTTCGATTGGACATTGGGCAGTTGTCCACTTTGATTGGCGAAAGTTTCCCCAAAGAGAACAAGCTAACGTCAGATTTTCTGTCATGGTAGTAGTTTTATTTGGAGCGATCGTCTTTCCTACTTTGATTGCGACAACTGGGATTTGGGGATTTATTAAATTTTGGTTTATCCCCTGGATGGTGTACCATTTCTGGATGAGTACCTTCACCATCGTTCACCATACAACGGCAGATGTTCCTTTTAAAACTGCGGACAAATGGAATGAAGCGATGGCGCAGTTATTTGGAACTATTCACT
>DATGXQ010000376.1:0-2824 GCA_035298905.1 Nostocaceae cyanobacterium
CCATCTCCCCATCTCCCCATCTCCCCATCTCCCCATCTCCCCATCTCCCCTCATCCCTAAAAGAGTCCTTCCTTCTGTGCCATTGTTACCATTAAATCAACAACACGATTGGAATAACCCCACTCGTTGTCATACCAAGAAACAACTTTAAAGAAATTGGCATTTAACTCAATACCCGCACCTGCATCAAAAATGCTGGAGTGGCTATCACCTTGAAAATCAGTAGAAACCACCTCTTCATCGGTATAGCCCAAAATGCCTTTTAACTCACCTTCCGCAGCTTGTTTCATCGCTGCACAGATTTCTTTGTAAGAGGTAGCTTTAGCAGTTTTGAAAGTTAAGTCCACCACAGATACATCGGGGGTAGGAACTCGGAAAGCCATACCTGTTAACTTACCCTTCAACTCTGGTAATACCAAAGCCACCGCTTTAGCTGCACCAGTGGAAGAAGGAATGATATTTTGGGCTGCACCACGACCACCGCGCCAATCTTTCTTACTCGGTCCGTCTACCGTGGGCTGAGTCGCGGTCATAGCGTGAACGGTGGTCATCAAACCTTCAGTTAGCCCAAAATTATCATTAATCACCTTAGCCACGGGTGCAAGGCAATTTGTTGTACAACTAGCGTTAGAGACAATTAAATCTTTTGCTGGGTCAAACAGTTGATGATTGACACCTACCAGTAAAGTTTTTACCTTGTCTGGGTCTTTTGTAGGTGCGGAAATAACTACCCGCTTTGCGCCGGCTTTGAGGTGATTTTCTGCCCCGGCATAGTCGGTGAAAAATCCTGTAGATTCTACCACATAATCTGCCCCTAGTTTGCCCCAAGGTAACTCAGCTGGATTTCTAATGGAAACGCAAGGAATAAAGCGATCGTCAATCAAAATCCCATCTTCCTTAGCTTCCACCTTACCCTTAAATCTACCGTGGGTGGAATCGTACTTTAACAGATAAGCCAGGTTATCAGGTGGTACTAAATCATTAATCCCCACAAACTCAATGTTAGGGTTAAAGATACCTGCACGGAGTACCAAGCGTCCAATGCGACCAAATCCGTTAATACCCACTTTTAACTTTGTCACAATCACACCTCCCGTAGTTGGAAGCTACTATCAGCAGTAACAGTTCGGTTAGTTTTAACCTAACTCAGCTGATTCTTACAACCACAAGCAGCACAAAGCCAAATTACTAGGCAAATTTTAAGATTTAAGGTGAGGTGTAGTGTAAGCTACCGGATTTATTTTTAAACGCAGAGGTACGCTGAGGTAAGCGCAGAGGGACGCGGAGGAATACCAAGTAATTGGTCAGAGAATCAATACAGAAAATTTGTGATATTCTTTGTATTATTTTGCGTCTGTGTGGGTTTTTAGCCAAGTTTCTAAATCAGCGATCGCGCTAAAATCTAATAGTGTTTCGGCTAGGTCTTCTTTTTTTTCCTTTCTCAATCCCTTCTTCCATCCAACTGGTAACAATTTGCATAACTTCCTCCTGTTTTCTTGGTTCAATCTTCTCAAGTTGTTCTGTAAATAAGGCTGTTTCCTGGGTGTTGAGTTTCAGGTAAGTGTCAATAAACCCGGAAATTAATTGTAATTGTGCAGGGTTTAATCCCAGATTAGCAAGTAATTGGAGGGGTGAGGACACGGCATAGATCACATTTCGGTTTGACAACAATATTTCTAACACCGTGTCCCTACTTTCAATTTTTATCCTCTTCACTGACTAACTGCTGTAAGTTCATAACTCAAATAGGAGTGTTATACTTCCTCCCTATTTACTTAAGTTCCAATCTTCACCACCAGATAATTGAGCTAGATAATTATCCATGATTTCTGGGATTTGTTTGGGAACATATTGATAAGTTAAAGATAAAAATTCATCAGCTAAATCTATAATCTGATTTTTATCTAACATGGCTGCAAGTTGAGCGCGTGTATATTTGCCATTCATCACTTCTACACTTGCATCTGCTATTGCATCTTCTATCACTTCTTCTAGAATTAAATTCTCCCATTCATTTTGATTGATGTAGTAAGATTTCTTATTTTCTTTAATATTCAATTCTTGAATTTCTCGGATAGAATTACGAATAGACGCAGCCCAAGAGTTAGTTAATCTTTGCTCAATTTGATTTTTAATTAAATGAATTAATAAGATTTTTAGAAAAGATTTAATTTGTCGTAATACAGCTTTTTTACTCATCCCCTCTAATTCATCGACAATGGCTAAAGCATCAGCATAACGTCCTTCGATAATGCTATTTCTGAGGTCGATTAATTCTTGTGTCATTTTTGCATTAGCCTCAAACCAAAACTAGCTAATCTTAATATACAGCGGATTTCGGGTAAATGAGGTACAAACTTTAAAACAAAAGCCATATACCAAGAGACTTTCAACTCTGTTCCCTGTTCCCTGTTCCCTGTTCCCTGCTGTAACATCAATTAACTAAAATAAATTAACAAAAGTAAACTTTCAACCTCTGATAAAATACCGCTTTCACAATTTTTAATTTTTAATTTTTAATTGGTAAAACAATGCTCATTCCCGGTAGTATCCTGAGAATGAGCAAATTTGTTTAAATCACTAGATAAATCACTCTATTTCTAATACGGCCATTTCCAGTTACTAATTTCTGGCATGTCTTCGCCGTATTTAGCAATATAGTGTTTATGTTCGATCAGTTTGTCTTGTAATGCTTGCTTGACATAAGCGGCTTTATAACCTAATTTGGGGACGCGATCGATCACATCCATGACTAGATGAAATCTGTCTAAATCATTCAGCACCACCATATCAAAGGGAGTAGTTGTAGTTCCCTCTTCCTTAT
>DATGXQ010000377.1:0-7899 GCA_035298905.1 Nostocaceae cyanobacterium
GGGTGATGGGGTGATGGGGTGATGGGGTGATGGGGAGAGGGGAGAATCTTTTTGTCTTTCTTTCTCCGCGTCCCCGCGTCCCCGTGTCACCGCGTCTCTTTTCTTCGCGTCACCGCGTCCCTGCCCTTATACCAATTCACGAAAAGAAAGTACCATAAGTAAACTAGCAAAACCTTGTAAAATAATACTTTCCCAATTTTGAATTTTGAATTTTGAATTTTGAATTTTGAATTGGTATTACTGCCTCCTACAACAACCCTGCCGACTCATAAAGTCTTCTCAGCATGGCTTTAATCTTTGTGCCATAATCTAAATCTGCTGACCATCTGCCAGATAACTGGTCAACTGTGGGGGCTATGCCTCTGGTGACAAAGCGGAATCTGGGGTCTACTTCTTCTAGTACCAATGGTTCTAAACTGGCATAAGCTTTGAGGTGCTGAATATGCGCCCTGACTCCAATTCTGGCACTGGGAAAAGATGCTGCTTCTGAACCACCCACTGTCCCTAAGCCTGCAAAGTTGTTTTGCTGGGGTTTGATATCGTCCCCAAAGCGTAAGAAGCCTGTCTCAACGCACATTTGACAAAAGGCAATATCATAGCTGACTCCCTCAATGGCGGCTTCTTCCCGGTAGAGTTTGGGTAGGTCGGGAAATTGCACTAGGGCATTACTGTTATTGTTTCTTAAAAATATTTGTAGCTGTACTTCGGATGTCGCGCCATTGGAGATAATTCTGTCAATTTGCCCACTACAAACTGATAAGATGGAACGGAGGCTGACAGTACGGCTGGTATTATCCCAATTGACGGCGACATGATAATCTCTGAGTTCGATCGCTTTAATATAAACTACTCGGCGATAGGTGAGACGACGCACTTCTGGGGCTGTGGATAAATCAACCCGCAGCCGATCGACTAAATCAATGGGAATATAAGCATTACCATTAATTAATACCCCTTTTTCTGCGTAATTCTGCCCATTAATACTAATATTTATTTCTGGATATACCGGATCTACAGGCGTTCCCGGATTAGGATCAATAATTCGACTCCAGGAAACTAAGCCATCAGCAATACCCAAGGCAAAATCACGCCTCCGTGTTTGCAATAATAGGCGATCGTCTGGATTACTCAAAAAACCAACTTGCAAGTATAGTGCTGCAATACTGGTAAGCCGACAAAAGCTGATTTGTCCTAAACCACTCTCTGTATCTGATTTTACCCCTCGATTGGGGATCTGAGGCACACGACTAATTAAGCCTGTGAGCAAAGTTTCGGCATTTTTCCGCCGTTGGTCATTATTGCTGATGTAGTATACACTCGCACCTCTGACCGTGGGACTGCTGGCGGCATCAGAGTGAATTTCTACAGCAATATCTTTAGCACGGGCGCGGGAGTTAATCCAAGATATAGTTTGAGCCGCACTCAAATCATCAGGAACAGCTAAAACCTCAAAATTACGCGCCCTTAATTCTGCCACAATCAAATCTCGTAACAGAATCATTTCTTTAGCTTCAGTTGTACCACCTGCGATCGCACCGGGATCAGTTCCGCCAGCTTCCCTACCACCGTGCGCCGCCGAAATAAATATTCGTCCCATTTTTAACTATTCCCGTTGTTAAACAGCAGCTTTCGCAATTTTATAAATTTATTGGGTTTAGGCAACAACAATATAATAGATATGAGTCATTCTGCACACCGCAACTTTCACTACCAATAACTGTACCCCCAGCAACTAAAATGCAAATTCCCCGCCTGCATCAAGACACAATAGACGAAATTAAACACCGCGCTGATATTGTGGATGTAGTTTCGGAATACGTAGTTTTACGTAAGCGCGGGAAGGATTTTGTCGGTTTATGTCCCTTCCATGAGGAAAAAAGCCCTAGTTTTACAGTCAGCCCTATGAAGCAAATGTACTATTGCTTTGGCTGTCAAGCTGGGGGGAATGCGATTAAATTCTTAATGGAAGTCGGTAAACGCCAGTTTTCAGAAGTAGTATTAGATTTAGCCCGGCGTTACCAAGTCCCGATTAAAACTTTAGAACCAGAACAAAGGCAAGAATTACAGCGTCAGTTGTCTTTGAGGGAGCAATTATACGAGGTTTTGGCTTCTACCGCCCAGTTTTATCAACATGCGCTGAGGCAGTCAGCCGGACAAAAAGCGCTGCAATATTTACTGAACGATCGCCGTTTGTCAGAAGCCACTATCCAGCAGTTTGGCTTAGGTTACGCGCCTGGTGGTTGGGAAACCCTCTATCGCTATTTGGTCGAAGCTAAACACTATCCTTCCCAACTGGTGGAACTAGCAGGATTGATTAAACCACGTAAAGAGGGAGGCGGATATTATGACGTATTCCGCGATCGCTTGATGATTCCCATCCGCGACGTACAGGGAAGGGTGATAGCCTTTGGTGGGAGAACTTTAACTGATGAACAGCCAAAATATTTAAACTCTCCAGAAACGGAACTGTTCAATAAAGGACGCACCCTGTTTGCTTTAGATCAAGCCAAAGACGGTATTTCTAAATTAGATCAAGCCATTGTTGTCGAGGGATACTTTGATGCGATCGCCCTCCATGCTGCTGGTATTAATAATGCCGTTGCCTCTCTAGGTACAGCTTTAAGTATAGAGCAAGTCCGTTTATTATTGCGTTATAGTGAATCTAAACAACTAGTATTAAATTTTGATGCAGATAAAGCAGGTGTAAACGCTGCCGAAAGAGCGATCGGGGAAATTGCCGCTTTAGCCTATAAAGGCGAAGTCCAATTAAAAATTCTTAATATTCCCAACGGTAAAGATGCTGACGAATATCTACACAGTCACAGCAAAGAAGACTATCAACAACTATTAGAAAAAGCCCCACTTTGGCTAGATTGGCAAATACAACAAATCCTCAAAGACAGAGATTTAAAACAAGCCACAGACTTCCAACAAGTATCGCAACAAATTGTCAAATTATTGAAAAATATCGTTAATAGTGATACACTCAATTACTATATTTCCTACTGTGCAGAAATACTCAGCTTGGGGGATACTCGACTGATTCCCCTGCGAGTAGAAAATCTACTAACTCAAATAAATCCTCCCAACTCGCAACCCTCATTAGTGCGAGTCCAAAAACCAGAACAGAAAAAACCCAAGCTATCTCTAGTCCCTACCGAACGGAATTTACTAGAACAAGCAGAAGCTTTATTACTGCGGGTTTATATTCATTGTTACCAACACCGTCAAGTAATTATTGATGAACTAGAAAGACGAAATTTAGAATTTAGTCACTCTCATCATCGTGCTTTATGGGGACAAATTTTAGATTTTCCTGTCAATGATATAGACTTAATTTCAAGTTTACAAAACCGATATTTAGAACTTGGTGAAGACTTAACTTTAGTCACACATCTATTTCATTTAACCGAAAAAAGTAAAGCCGAAATCACCCGTACACCTCAAGTAGTACAAGCAACCTTAGCCTGTATGGAAAGAGTATTAAGAGAAAAACGCTATCGTCACTTTTTAGCACTTTGGGAAAAAACAGATCCTCAAATAGAACCCGAACGCTGGCAATCTTATTACCAAGCATTCTACACCGAAAAAATGCGAATGCAACAACTAGATCAACAACGTCAATTTTCCATTACTGAATTACTTTAGATTGCTTGACTGTAACTAGATAATTCCATTATTATTTTGTTGATAATGACTTTGTTCAGCCACCTTTCTAACTAACTCCACATCTAACCCCAAAGCCTCAGCAATTTGTTCTACAGTCGCACCCAAATTCAGCATAAAAGGAATTGCTTCAATCTTACCTTCAATTCTTCCTTCAATTTTCCCTTCAAGTTTAGCTTCTTGATAAACCCGTGTTTCCTTCAAATCACCTAAGCCTAACATTTCTTAAATCTCCTCTCGACTCTTTTGGGGAAACTTATAAATAATAAAAATTACCTAAACCTGTAGGGACAAGGCAATGCCTTGTCCTGATTGTATTTCACTTTTTCAATTGTGAATTTTGAATTGCTGCTACGAGATTTATTCTCTGTTACTTTGCTGAGACTGACCTTGTTTAGCGACCTTTTTAACTAACTCCACATCTAACCCCAAAGCCTCAGCAATTTGTTCTACAGTTGCACCCAAATTCAGCATAAAAGGAATTGCTTCAATCTTCCCTTCAATCTTCCCTTCAATCTTCCCTTCAATTTTCCCTTCAAGTTTAGCTTCTTGATAAACTCGTGTTTCCTTCAAATCACCTAAACCTAACATTTGTTCAATCTCCTCTCTACTCTTTTGGGGAAACTTATATAAAACTATCGTCTCAATCAATTGTATAATTTCTCGCTGATTAATGGCATCAGCAATTCTTGATTTAGCCAGATTAATTAAATCTCTGGCTTTACTTCCAGCAGTTGACTCTGGTGCAACTACTAACTGAATAGTACCTAAACCAATCGACTGTTCTACCTCTAATTCTAACTCATCTAAATAAATTCGCCTGATTCGTTGACTTGTCAGTAACTCACTATATCTTTCTGTCTCACTTATATCCACACTTCTGCTAGGATAAATTACCACACCACGCCAATTGTTGGTTAATTCTGTTTTATCCAAGTAAAGATGTATTTCCGCGAAAAAGCGAGAATAAAACTTTTTATCAGATTGAAATTGTACCTCAACAAAGTAAATCGGTGGTGAAGAGGCATTTTCTTTAGGTAAAAACACCCCATCAATTCTAAAAGCCAGTTGTTTAACTTCCACCGATGCAAATTGATAAGCATTAGCCGTTTCTGGGGGTTGGTTAATCAGTTCAAAAAAGGTACTAGGTAAGGTTTGGAATAATTGGTAAAAAATAGGATCTGTTTTCACAAATTTTTTAGATGTCCTTTTTGATTAAAAATGGTTCTACCGCTCCCCTGATGGTAAACAATATTAATATAATTTTTGTAGGGTTGAGGGAGGAAAGCCAACATTTCCGGGTATTTGTTGGGTTTCACTTCCCTCAATCCAACCTACTAAATACTGTTTTGCATAAAAGGAACGGTAGAGCCAGTTTTATACTTAAAAAAGTCACTATGGGATTATGATTGCCTAAAATTAGGATAATAAGCACCCAAAGCGATCGCCTCTTTCAACACACATTATAGTCAATTTGTCTAGTATGTAAACCCGATATTTATTAGAAACTTATATATATTTTAGTAAACTGATTCATAATATTTTTATATACAAATCCTCAATCACTTGTGAAAAATAAGATCAAAGTCCCCCATTTCTTAGACAAGTTGGGGATTTGAGGATGAACCATTTCCAACGCTTCAGATACCAAATATAATAAGTATGAAAAAATACACTGATTTTAGTTTGGAAATATTGCTTTAGTAACGTATAATAACTAAAACTCTAGATAAAAAGTATTGGCTGAATGATGACCTACAGATACAATCATCACAAACTTTCTGAATAAATAAACTACCCTGAATTTAATGACTACGGGCAATGAGAATAGGAAAAATAACGGAGCAAAAGCATGACTCAATCTGAACCAATGCATTTAGAATCAAGACAAATTAACTCAGAAACTAATGATGAAGGAATATCATATAAAGGAATTATAGTTGCTGGAATTGTGATTAGTGTATGGGCAATTAGTCTAATTATATTAATTTCATGGGATATTTCTACAAGTAGGAGTTGGTGGGTAGGAATTGCCATGATTTGGCAAATGTTTCTATATACAGGTTTGTTTATTACTGCCCATGATGCCATGCACGGATCAGTTTTTCCCAAAAACCGGAAAATAAACGATTTTATTGGTACTTTAGTGCTGTTATGTTATGGATTATTTGATTATAAATATTTATTGAATAAACACCATTTACATCATCAACATCCTGGCAGTGAACTTGATCCAGATTTTCATGATCTTAAACACAAAAATTTCTTTGCTTGGTATTTCGCTTTTATGTGTCGGTACTGGAGTTGGTGGAGATTACTGGCTCTGATATTAATATTTAGAGTGCTGCATCATGTATTTCATATACCTGAAGATAATCTTAATTTCTTTTGGGTAATTCCTTCTGTTAGCAGTTCAGTGCAATTATTCTTTTTTGGCACATTTTTGCCTCATCGAGAACCAAAGGGAGGATATACCAATCCTCATTTTGCCGAAAGTACACCACTACCAGTATTTTTATCTTTTATCACCTGCTACCATTTTGGTTATCATAAAGAACATCATGAAAATCCTGGTGTTCCTTGGTGGAAATTACCAGAAGTTTATAAAGCAGGACAGGAAATCGCCTAGATATCTGATTATGTATTGATGGCATAATCGACATATTTACCAAGTAAAAAATAGGTAGTCACTTCACCCCTATTTTTTACTTGAATCTCTCCACGTTTTTCTAGTTGAAATTGGTCTTTAATTCTCAAATATGTAGTTTCTGAAACTTGAATTTTGCCTACAATTCCGTGAGATTCCATTCTACTGGCTAAGTTAACGGCATCCCCCCATAAGTCGTAACTAAATTTTTTTAAACCAATTACTCCAGCAACGACAGAACCAGTGTTAATGCCAATTCTTAACTGAAATGTTTCACCTGTTACTGTTGGAAATTTGGTAATTTCTTGTTGCATATCTAAGGCCATTTGGGCAACCGCTATGGCATGATTTGGTCGGGGGGTAGGTAGTCCACCAACTACCATATATGCGTCACCAATGGTTTTAATTTTTTCTAAACCATATATTTCTGCTAATCTGTCGAAACTAGAGAATATTTGATTTAGTGAGTTAACTAATTCAATGGGAGAAATTTGGGCAGCTAGTCCAGTAAAATTAACGATATCAGCAAATAAAATTGTTACTTCATCAAAACGATTAGCTATAGCGCTTTGTTCTTCCTTCAGTTGTTGGGCTATCTCAGCAGGTAAAATATTTAACAATAAACGTTCGGATTTTTCTTGTTCATCGCGGAGACAGGCTTCTGCTAATTTGCGATCGCGTATTTCTTTTACCACCCGTTGGAACATTTGACTAAAAGCCAATATCACTTCACCCATCTCATCCTTCCGGCGAAAAGACAAGGTAGAAAAAGGTGGATCATCTGCATCTTTGCTAATAGCTTCCCCAGCTGCTATTAAATCATCTCTTAGTTGTAAAATCGGTCTAATTACTGTTACTCCTACAGTTAACATTGTGGTGAAAGTAACAAAGACAGAAACAATTAAAACCAGTCCTAAAATTCTTACTGAATAAGCCAATAATTCTCCTTGAATAAAAGCAGAATCATGACGTACAACTAAAAAATATTTTTCCTTTTCATTGGCAATCAACCAAGCTACATCATAGCGAGTATTATTCTGACTCAGAAGCCGCTTGACTTTAGCATTACCTAACTGAGCATAAGTAAGATTAGACTGTTCTCCAAACTTGCCTATTAATTTGCCATCAGCACGGTAAAGGGTTGCACCCAAAATAGCAGAACCTGGACGGAGTTTTTCACCTGTAATTCGTAGACGTTCCCTAGCTTCTACCTCTGACTGATGGGTATACATTAAAGGAGCAAAAATTTCATTAGAAATATTTTCCAGCTTGGCTAATAATTCTCCTTCCCGTCGCAAATAGGAAGGTATTAAAATGATAATTTCAATCACTACAAGGCTGGTAAATACCCAGGTAGTAATAGAACGTGATAACTTTGCTCGAAAAAGATGAAAAAACATTTTCAACGGCTTTAGCATCCAATTCAGAATAACCTTTACCATCTTCATTGCAAAGTTACGAGAACCTGGGTATTTGTTGGAAAGAAAGGAGGGGATGAGGGGAGAGGGGAGCTGCAGCGTGCCGCTGAATCCGATGTGCGCGGACAGGCGCTGCTGCGCGATTCGATCCGCCTGCTCGCGGCCACC
>DATGXQ010000378.1:0-1892 GCA_035298905.1 Nostocaceae cyanobacterium
TTTCTCCAGTAAAACCAATAAATAAGGCTGTAAGTATATTAGGTTGACAATTAGCTAGTCTTGGTGTTAAGTTATCCCCACAATGGAAAGGGGTAGTAGTTCCGGCTCGACAAGCATATTCCCATTGAGCTTCACTGGGTAGACAATAGGGTCTACCTGTATATTTGGATAGACGATTACAAAACTCCACCGCATCGTACCAGGAAACTTTCTCTACTGGTCGGTTATCCCCTTTGAAATTCGATGGATCGGGGGCAATTTCCAGATTAACTGGCTCTAGAGAAGCTACCGCTCGCCATTGTGCTTGAGTAATGGGATACTTACCCATAAAGAAGAATGGAATTATGACATCATGCTTGGGGCGTTCGTTACTGCTGCTTCTGGCTTCATCAGGGTGTGAACCCATTAGAAATTTGCCACCGGGAATCGACATTATATCCAAAGTGACATTATTGGGGAGCTTTTCGGTGAAGTATTTCTCTTCACGCTTTTCACGCTTGATTTCCTCTCCTTTAGCATTGACTGTCACTACATCAAATTGAAAAACTGGATAGTCATGTTTCTGCTGAAGGTTAGGCTCAAAAGTTGCTCCTCTGTCTCCTGTTGCTCCGTCAATCGGTTGAGTTAGTGATAAGGATTCTGTAATGGGATTGACAACAGGATGTTTTCCTTTTAGCGCTATCCTTTCAATAGCTTCTATTGCCTCATTATCACCACGAGATACCGCTAAAACTCTGACCCATAATTGCTTCGCTAATAATAAATCACCTTTATTTTCAGCTAAAGATGCTTGATATTTTAACGGCTCTGCATCTTTTATTGTGGCCGCTTGTTCTAATAGGATGTAATACATCTTATAAGGCGGCTCCGCTTTCAATGCCGGATTCTGTGGAGATTTCTTGTAGTGATTGTTTAGTTGCGGTACTTTGTAACGTAGATGCTGTTGTAAACGTTCTACTGTCGCACAATTCACCTCTCCCTGTAGCCGCAATCCTTCTAGCAAAATGTAAGTAAACGACCCATGCTGTAATTCATCTATTTCCCATGATTTTTCATTAGCAGCGCAGGAGTAAAATGTAATCACTCCTTTATGCTCTTGCATCCCCACGCCTAAGCCAGAGCGATCCCCCTCATCTCGACAAGCATCTATCAACAATACTACGTTGTCAGCCCCACACCTTTGTAACCTTCGTCTTACATAATCAACCGAGATAGCAGTTTCGGAATCTGTTGGGTCAGTATCTATAAACATTAGGTAGTCTTGGTCTGCAAAACGTTTTCCATGACCTGCAAAGAAAAACCACAAGTTATCCTCTGGTTTTAATAATGGTTCTTCAAACTGTACATTTAAAAATCGCTTGAATCTACCTTGGGTTGGTTGAGTTGAGATTGGTGGATTTGTGGAAATAGATGGGGAATCTTCAGTGAACAGAAAAACTTGGTCAAATTTAGCTTCATTTTTGAACCATGCCTGCATTTTCTCTGCGTCTCGTTTGGCATACTTGAGTGGCTGGAGGTTGTCGTAATTATTTATCCCGACTACAATTGCCCAATTCTTTCCCATGTCCGTGCTACTTCCGTTTAAATTTAAAAGTCATTGCTCCTTTACCGCCTGCTTTACCCCCTCCAATTCCAAACAAGCTGATTTTTCCTTCACCATTAATTTCTACCGACAATTCAATTTCATCTAGCTGTATCTTTGAATCAGGCTGGTCAGCTTCATCTAGTATTTCTCTCATTGCTTGTAGAAAACCTTGCATTTCCTGTTTTAGGTGGACTACTTCTACTGCTCTGCGTCTAGTAAATACTACTTCTGTTGTTTCTGTGATTTCTGCTTCCAGCCTTCCCCCCGTGTCACGGCTACTTCTTGAGCCTCTTGTCACTGTTTCATG
>DATGXQ010000379.1:0-4145 GCA_035298905.1 Nostocaceae cyanobacterium
GGGTGATGGGGTGATGGGGTGATGGGGTGATGGGGAGAAACAATATTGAACTTCTAAGCTCGAAGTTTCTACCTCAAAGGTTCAAGTTTCCACCTCAAAGGTCGAAGTTTCTACCTCAAAGGTTCAAGTTTCCACCTCAAAGGTCAAAGTTTCCACCTCAAAGGTCGAAGTTTCTACCTCAAAGGTCGAAGTTTCCACCTCAAAGCTCGAAGTTCCAAGCTCAAAGCTCGAAGTTTCTACCTCAAAGCTCGAAGTTTCTACCTCAAAGGTTCAAGTTTCCACCTCAAAGCTCGAAGTTTCCACCTCAAAGGTCGAAGTTTCCACCTCAAAGGTCGAAGTTCCAAGCTGATAAAATTTTTTTCTCCCCTGCCCCCTCTGCCCCCCTGTTCCCCGTTCCCTGTTCCCTGTTCCCTGTTCCCCGTTCCCTGTTCCCCGTTCCCTGTTCCTTGTTCCCTTCCCAATTAGATTATGAATTCAAATAACCCTACTAAATCAAAATCCTCTCGCCGTCAAAAACACAAAAAATCACGGGTAAGCACCAAAGGTCTCTATAACAGAGCCATTAGAGATGCTTTTATTAAGCTTAATCCTAAATATGCCATCAAAAACCCGATCATGTTTTTGGTTTGGGTAGGCACAATTGTGACTTTTGCCGTAACTATTGATCCCCAACTATTTGGGCCAGTCAATCAAAGAAATCCCCAACTATTTAACGGCTTATTAACGGTAATTCTGTTCTTTACTGTTCTCTTTGCCAACTTTGCTGAAGCTGTAGCGGAGGGAAGAGGAAAAGCCCAAGCGGATGCTTTGAGATCCACCAAATCGGAAACACTGGCTAAAAAACTCTCTCCAGACGGTACTCTCATCGAAGTTTCTTCTACCAGCCTCAAACAAGGTGATACTGTCCATGTCGTAGCCGGTGATATCATCCCCGCCGATGGTGAGGTAATTATGGGGGTGGCTTCGGTGGATGAATCAGCTATTACCGGGGAATCAGCCCCAGTTTTAAAAGAATCAGGTTCGGATGTGGCTAGTTCTGTCACTGGTGGGACACGCATTATCTCCGATGAGTTAATTATCCGCATTACCTCCGACCCCGGTAAAGGCTTTATTGACCGGATGATTGCCTTGGTAGAAGGTGCGGAACGTTCTAAAACGCCTAATGAAATTGCTTTAACAGTGCTGTTGGCGGTGCTGAGTTTGGTGTTTTTGTTTGTGGTGGCTACCCTCCCAGCTTTTGCCTTTTATGTGAAAAGTCCGGTGAGTGTACCTGTATTGATAGCTTTATTAGTCGCCCTAATTCCCACTACTATCGGGGGTTTGCTGAGTGCGATCGGTATTGCGGGAATGGATCGCGTTGCCCAATTTAACGTGATTGCCACCTCTGGCCGGGCTGTAGAAGCTTGCGGCGACGTTAATACATTGGTGTTAGATAAAACAGGAACGATTACTCTAGGTAATCGCTTGGCAGAAGAATTTATCCCTATTAACGGTCATACTATGCCGGAAATTGCTAATGTGGCTTTAGCGGCTAGTATCTTTGACGACACCCCAGAAGGTAAATCGATCGTACGGCTGGCGGAAAAATTGGGGGCAAGATTTGACTTAGACCGCAGCAAAACCCAAGGTGTGGAATTTTCTGCTAAAACCCGGATGAGTGGGACAAATTTACCAGGGGGAAGGGCAGTTAGAAAAGGGGCTGTGGGGGCGATTAAAGGCTTTGTGCGATCGCGCAATGGTCGAGAAACACCAGAACTAGATACTGCTTACGAAAGAGTTTCCCAACTGGGAGGTACACCCCTAGCGGTTTGTTTAGATAACGAAATTTACGGGGTGGTTTACCTCAAAGATATAGTTAAACCAGGTATCCGCGAAAGGTTTGACCAACTGCGACGCATGGGTGTCCGCACCGTGATGTTAACTGGAGATAACCGCATTACTGCCGCAGTCATCGCTAGAGAAGCGGGAGTTGATGACTTTATTGCTGAAGCCACACCAGAAGATAAAATTAGCGTCATTCAGCGAGAACAGGCAGAAGGTAAACTGGTGGCTATGACTGGGGACGGTACAAATGATGCCCCGGCTTTAGCACAAGCTAACGTCGGTGTGGCCATGAACACAGGCACTCAAGCCGCCAAAGAAGCCGCTAACATGGTGGATTTAGACTCTGATCCCACCAAATTGATCGATATTGTCAGTATTGGCAAACAGTTGTTAATCACTCGTGGGGCTTTAACCACATTTTCCATCGCCAACGATATCGCTAAATATTTCGCCATTATCCCGGTAATTTTTGCCTCCGCCAATTTACAAAGCCTGAACGTCATGAAATTAACAAGTACCAATTCGGCAATATTGGCAGCATTAATTTATAACGCTTTAATTATTCCGGCTTTGATTCCTTTAGCCTTAAAGGGTGTACAATTTCGCCCCTTAACCGCTAATCAATTGTTACAGCGCAATCTCTTTATTTACGGCATTGGTGGTGTAATTGCCCCCTTTATTGCCATCAAATTTATCGATATACTGATCACATTGGTGGGGTTAGCTTAAATGAAAAGAGCAATGCACAAATGGGAAAATATCTTTCCCAAGGATTTAATAGAAACATTTACTATTCTCTGGTCGCAAACCAGTAAACAAAAACTTCCTTTAGCCATCTTTATTTCTCTTTGCCTCAATTTATTAGTTGCTCCCGTTGTTTATGCTAATGCTGGCGGAGTTTTAGAAAAACGTTCCGCTTGGGCAATTGGTATTTTAGGTTTTGTTACTGCTGCTTTAGTCATTTATTTATTTGCAGTAATTTTTCAACCGGAGCGATTTTAAGCTAAGAATTCAGGAGTCAGAATCCAGAATTGAGAATAATATTAGCTTTGGTCATCAATGCTTCATGCTTTTGCAGTGAAGATTAAGAATCCGTAAGAATTCAGGAGTCAGGAGTCAGGAGTCAGGAGTCAGAATGCTGATCTAATAAGGAATAGATAGCAGTAATATTTTTTGAGAATAATTCAGCTTGACTGTAAAAGTCTCTTTAATGCTGAATTCTGGATTCTGGATTCTGAATACTTACAAGAATCTATAATTCAGCATTTAATAATTATTCTAGCTACTGACTCCTGACTACTGAATTATGGCATTCTAAATAATTCCCAATTTTTCATCTAACTATGGTCATCATCCGCGAAACTTTCCGCGCCCTTCGCATGATTTTATTGCTGTGGTTAATAACAGCCATTATCTATCCTTTAGCAATTCTAGGGGTAGGTAATATTCCTGCTTTGAAATTTACTGCTGATGGCAGTATCATCCGCAATATTATCGATAACCAACCCATTGGTTCTGCTTTAATTGGTCAAGTTTTTACCTCAGAACGCTATTTCCAAAGTCGTCCTAGCGTGATAAAATATAGTCAAGGGAAAAAGGCTAAACCAACGGGTATTTCTGGAGGTAGTAATCTTGCTCCGAGCAATCCAGAATTAACCGATAAAATTAAAGAGCAAGTAGCAGAATTCCAAGACGAAAATATTCCCCCATTAGCAGATTTAATCTACTCTTCTGGTTCTGGTTTAGACCCCCATATTTCCCTCAAAGCAGCCCGCCAACAATTGGATAGAGTAGCCAGGGCGCGGGGTATAAGCACCGATGAGATCATACCTTTGATAAATAAATATACTGATGGTAGATTTTTATGGATTTTTGGCGAACCAGGTGTTAATGTCTTAAGATTAAATTATGCCTTGGATGTACAAGAAATCCAACGAAAACAAAATCAATAATTAGTTATTGGTTATTAGTGATTGGTGATTGGGTCTGGTAGATAAATCATTGCAAAGATAAGGATTAAACCTAATTTATAGGTAATTCAAAGCTCTAATGGCCAATAACCAATCACTACTCATAATACTAAATCCTCATTTCAAGCCCGTCTTTTGCCCTAACGACTGGAAGTCGCGGCTACCAGAACAAAGTCCGCCTACGCGGACTAATTTATAAGGGGGATAATAAAACAGGATTTGGTATAATACCATTTATTGATGAAGATGCAATTAATTAGCCTGTTCCCGGCAGGCTTTGTTCTGGTAGCCCCAGGCTTCTAGCCTGTGGGGCAATAAAGCGCAACTTCATAAAGAATTGGTATAAGTTAA
>DATGXQ010000380.1:0-11669 GCA_035298905.1 Nostocaceae cyanobacterium
CCCTACGACGCGGTGAGGGGAGACGCGGGGACGCGGAGAAAGAGTTGAGATTTAGAAATCAGCTTTTTATACGTTGAATAGGTTCAGATTAATTAGCTACTAACCTATTGCTTGAAAACCTGCCCTTGAGAGCCTCTAGCCCCTCCCCACAAGCGAGGAGGGGAAAAGAAAGAAAAGGTTCTAGATTTTCCTGTCGGCTAAATATTGGTACATTTGCCAACGTGCTTCTACTTCGGTTTGCGCTTGTTCTAGCAACTGTTTGGCTAGTTCTGGTTTACTCTTGGTCAGCATTTTGAAGCGGTTTTCTTGATACATGGAGGCTTCTACTGACTGAGTGGGCGCTTTCATATCTAACTGTAAGGGATTTTTACCCTGTTTTTGCAGTTCGGGGTTATAGCGATATAATAGCCAGCGTCCTGATTCTACCAAGGATTTTTGATGGTTCATCCCGGTGGTCATATCGATACCGTGGGCAATACAATGGCTGTAGGCAATAATTAATGAAGGTCCGTTAAAGGCTTCGGCTTCTAAGAAGGCTTTGAGGGTGTGTTCGTCTTTTGCCCCTAATGCTACACTGGCTACGTAAACGTTACCGTAGGACATGGCCATTAAGCCTAAGTCTTTTTTGGGTGCGGGTTTACCACTGGCGGCAAATTTGGCTACTGCGGCTCTGGGTGTGGCTTTGGAAGATTGCCCACCTGTGTTAGAATAAACTTCTGTGTCCATCACTAAAATGTTGACATTGCGACCACTGGCTAAAACGTGGTCGATGCCGTGAAAGTCAATGTCATAAGCCCATCCGTCACCACCGACTATCCATACTGTCTTTTTCACTAGGTAGTCAGCGAGAGATTGGAGATTTTGGATTTTGGATTTGAGATTGGTATCATTTACGGTTGGGAGAAGTTCCTCTAATTTTTGTTTGAGGGTGGTTACTCTTTCCCGTTGTTCCCAAATATCGGCTTCGGTTTTTTGTTCGGCGCTGAGGAGGGCATTGACTAGATTATCGCCTAACTCACTATTCAATTGTTGCACTAATTCGGCTGCAAATTCGGCTTGTTTATCTAAGGATAGCCGATAACCAAAACCAAATTCGGCGTTATCTTCAAAGAGGCTATTTGACCAAGCGGGACCTCTTCCATCGGCGTTTTTACTCCAAGGTGTGGTGGGGAGGTTTCCACCGTAAATGGAGGAACAGCCGGTGGCGTTGGCGATAATGGAGCGATCGCCAAATAATTGTGTTAATAATTTAAGATATGGTGTCTCTCCACATCCCGCACAAGCACCAGAAAACTCAAATAGTGGTTCTTGCAGTTGTTGTTGGCGTATTTGGTTTAATTTTAAGCTGCGGCGGTCTGGGTTTGGTAAGCTTAAGAAGAAATCCCAATTTTCCCGTTCTTGTTCCCGTAATGGTAGTTGGGGACTCATGTTAATGGCTTTGCGGGTGGGTTCGGCTTTATTTTTCGCGGGACAGATATTCACGCAGATAGCACAGCCTGTACAGTCTTCCGGTGCTACTTGAATGGTAAATTTTTGACCAGCAAAATCTTTGTCTTTGGAGTTTGCAGATTTAAAAGTCTGAGGTGCATTAACTAATTTATCTGCTTCATACACTTTAGCGCGAATAGTGCCATGAGGACAAACTAAAGCACATTTTCCACATTGCACGCACACATCAGCATCCCAAACGGGTATTTCTTCCGCTACGTTGCGTTTTTCCCATTTTGCTGTCCCGATGGGGAAAGTACCATCGGCGGGTAATGCACTGACAGGTAAATCATCCCCTTGCCATAACATGATTTTACCCAAAACATCCCGCACAAATTCGGGAGCATCTTGAGAAAATGGGGTTTGGAAATTTTCGTTATCTACCCATTTACCTTTTTCAACTAGGGGTACTTCGATTTCGTGCAGGTTTTCTAGGGTGTTGTCTACCGCTTGTAAGTTCATGCGGACGACTTCCGCGCCTTTTTTACCATAGGTCTTTTCAATGGCTTGTTTAATTTTAGCGATCGCCTCTGCTTGTGGCAATACCCCAGATAAAGCAAAGAAACAGACCTGCATAATCGTGTTAATGCGTCCGCCCATGCCACTATTTCGCGCCACCTGACTAGCATTAATAGTATAAACTTTCAGGTCTTTTTCGAGAATTTGCTGGCGGACTTTCAGGGGTAAATGTTGCCAGACTTCATCAGCAGAATAGGGACTATTTAATAATAACTTTGCCCCTTGTGCAGCAGATTTAAAAATATCAATTCGTTCAATAAAACCCCAATGATGACAACCAATAAAATTAGCTTGGTTAATCAAATAAGTTGAACGAATCGGTTGTGAACCAAAGCGCAAATGTGAAACCGTCATCGACCCGGACTTTTTCGAGTCATAGACGAAATAAGCTTGAGCGTAATTATCAGTTCCTTCACCGATAATTTTGATCGAATTTTTATTTGCCCCTACTGTACCATCAGAACCCAAGCCGTAAAACATAGCCCGGACTACGCTATCTGGTTCAATAGAGAAATTGGCATCATAATTTAAAGATGTGAAACTTACATCATCATGAATACCAACTGTAAAATGATTTTTGGGATTTGGTAAAGCCAGATGATCAAAAACTGCTTTAACCATTGCGGGTGTAAACTCTTTAGAAGACAGCCCATATCTACCAGCAATAATTTTAGGGAAGGTGGAATTTTCCCAAGCTTCATGCAAAGCTGTTACCACATCTAAATATAATGGTTCACCCGCACTTCCTGGTTCTTTTGTCCGGTCAAGAACAGCAATACTCTTAACAGTTGATGGGAAAGCTTTAACAAAACTTTGCACATCAAAGGGGCGATAAAGTCTAACTTTTAAAACCCCTACCTTTTCCCCTTGTGCTGTTAAATAATCTACCGTTTCATGCACAGTTTCACAACCAGAACCCATGAGAACTATTACCCGTTCTGCATCTGGTGCACCATGATATTCATATAACTTGTAATATCTGCCGGTGATGTCCCCGAACTTATCCATGACCTTTTGCACAATTTCTGGGCAAACTTGATAATAGGGGTTTGCACCTTCACGAGACTGGAAGTAGACATCAGGGTTTTGGGCTGTTCCCCGTAAAACTGGGTTATCTGGGGTAAGACAACGCGCACGATGGGCGGATATTAATGATTGAGGAATGAGCGATCGCAAATCCTCATCTAATAATAACTTAACTTTTTGCACCTCATGGGAAGTTCTAAACCCATCAAAAAAGTGAATAAATGGAACACGGGCTTCTAAAGTAGCTGCATGGGCTATTAAAGCTAAGTCCTGGCTTTCCTGTACCGAAGCAGAACACAGCATAGCGAAACCAGTCGCCCTAGCCGCCATCACGTCAGCATGATCACCGAAAATAGATAAAGCGTGAGTTGCTAAAGACCGTGCTGAAACATGTATAACTGTGCTAGTTAGTTCACCGGCAATTTTATACATATTAGGAATCATTAATAATAATCCCTGAGAAGCCGTGAAAGTCGTACTTAGCGCCCCCGTTTGTAAAGCACCGTGTACAGCAGCAGCAGCACCTCCCTCACTTTGCATTTGGGTGACACTGGGGACAGTTCCCCAAATATTGGGTATACCTTCCGCCATCCAAGCATCAGCCCATTCTCCCATCGTTGAAGAAGGGGTAATAGGATAGATAGCAATAACTTCGTTCAATTTATAGGCTACACGTGCAGCTGCCTCGTTACCATCAATAGTAGCAAAAGACTTGTTCATGATGTTTTCTTCCTGTCTCAACTGCTGTTAGTTGGTCTTCTCAAATGTATGCAGAGAACCCATGTAAAGAAGAGTGATAAATAGCTAGAGTCAGGAAGTTAATTTGTAATGGATTTTACTATTAGAGATAAAATAACTGATTTGAATAATTAAATGACTCTCAGCCAATCTTACGAATATTATCATTGATTGCCAAATATCAGATTTAATATTAAATATTAATCTTGTACTCAAAAATGAGAATGTTTGAGGAGGAGGAGGAGGAGGAGGGTTTTTTGAGTTTTTGGGGTGGGGGTTCGGGTTAATGTTTAAACGCAGAGGGGCGCGGAGGTAAGCGCAGAGGTACGCGGAGAGTTTTATTAGTTGGGTGTATTAGTCAAGGGTAACTAATACACCATTGATATTGAGGTTTAATTAACTAAAGATTTGAACCTATCTTATAATTTTTAATCAACTTGCCATAATTTTATTGAATAGTCTGCACTCCCACTAATAAGATTTTTTCCATTTGGACTAAACACAAGACAGGTGACAGCATCTATGTGTGCATTTATTGAAGTAATCTCTTCTCCACTACTTAAATTCCATAATTTTATTGTTTTATCTGCACCACCACTAGCTATAGTTTTGCCATCTGGACTTATTACTATAGTAAGAATAGTTTCTGAATGTCCTCTTAGAGTATGTATAAGTTCTCCTGCATCCATATTCCATACTTTGATTTCTTCATCATCACCAGCACTCACTATGGTTTTCATATCTGGACTAATTGCTAAAGACGAAACTGCGTTTTTATGAGCAGGTAGAATATGATTTGTCCCGATTACAATTGTCGAATCATAACTGCTACTTACCATTGTTTGCCCATCAGCAGTAATCACTAAATGAGTAATTGGTTGTGAATGTGGAGTAAAAATATGAGTAGTTAACCCGGTTTCTGCATTCCACTGTCTAATTGTTTTGTCCACACTACCAGTAAGTATTCTCTTACCATTTGGAAGAATTGCAACAGAAGTAATAAGTCCTGAATGTCCAACAAAACTACAAACTTCTTTTCCTGTGTTCAAATTCCTTATTCTGGCAAATCTTCCATCACAGCTAACGAAGTTTTCATTATCTGGAAAAATAGCTAATGACTCAATGCTTCCTGTATTATCGGTAATTGTATGTATTTCTTGATATTTATCTAAGTTCCAAATTTTTATTTCTCTTTTTCTACTACCACTCACTAAAATTTTTCCATCGGAACTGATAGCTAAACAATTAACAGCATCTGAATGACGAGAAGATAAATCTCCTAAATACCGTTCAAATTTAATTTTTTGCAGATTAACTCCTGTAAATGTATTAATTGATTTGGTACTACTTTGTTTTTTTGGATAAAGTTTCTTTGTAATTTCTTCTAAATTTTGTAAAATCTCCTGAATATTAGCAGGACGTTTTTTAACTGGACGGGCCATTAATTTATCTATAAAATCAGCTAACTCAGTAGAAATTTGAGGGGCTTTTTGCCTCCAATCTTCTAATTCATCAGTATAAAGATCATGATTATATTGATCACATAAATCTAAAGGATGTATACCTGTTAAGAGATGTACAAAAGTACGACCCAAAGCAAAAAAATCTGACTGTGTTACAGCACTTCCAGTAACTTGTTCTAAAGGAGAGTAACCGTCAGTAACTACTCTTGTAATCTGTCCTGCTGTTTGTTGTTGTATATATGTTTCAGTAACTTCTCTTGCTGTGCCAAAGTCAATTAATACTAATTGTCCATCTGGCTTAAGCATTATGTTTGATGGTTTAATATCTCGATGAATTAGTGGAGGTTGTTGTTGATGTAATTCATGTAAAGTATTGGCTAATTGAGTTAACCAATCAATGGCAGTTTTTTCAGTAATTGGATTATTATTTCTTTTTTCTAACCACTCATGCAAGTTTTCTCCCTCAACTTTTTCCATCACCAGACAATGCACGGGTTCTTGGATATTGTGAGGATAAAAAACAAAATATTCCTCTCCTTGTGGAATACCAGGATGATTCAAACGACTTAAAACTTTAGCTTCTCGCTGGAATAGTTCTACAGCCTTATCGTTATTTTTTTTCAGAACTTTAAGAACTTTGAAAGTACCATCACGTTCTATTACTTCATAAGTTTTGCCAAAACCACCTTTGTCACTTAGTACGCGGGTTACTCGATAACGTCCTTCTAGCAGCAGTTCAGAACCGCAGCTTTGACAACGCATTACTGTATCGGAGTTTTCAGGATGTTGACAGTTAGGATTTATGCACAGACTCATTTTGTCATTTAGTAGCAGATACACTTCTATTGTAACCTGAGTTACTGACTGGTTTCTCAACCCCTAATTGTCCATTTACTGGGTCTAGTTCAAAAGTCTAGTTATTTTCTCGGCTTTTCATGTTCCGATGTGGAAATTACGGTTGACATTTCTTTTACACTGTATTGTTAGTCGGTTCTTTCTGCTTACATGTGGAAATTACGGATAAAATTCTGCTATTCAAGACCGTGCAGATAGGCTTTGTTTTTGTAGCCCTAATCTATCTAGAGTGTAGGGTATTTACTAAAATGAGATGTTACATTTCGGGTATAATGATTATAAAATCTACTTAACAATATGGCTAAGTCAGAAAAACTTGCTCGTCAGATGCAACAAAAAAAATTAGAACAACAACAAGAAGAAAAGCTGATGAATGATGTTTTGTTGTTGTTAACAAATTTGTTTGAGCGAGAAGAAGTGACTGTAAAAATAGTTTTGGGTTGTCTTTATGATGTCGGTGCAACTAATTTAGTTAATCAAAAATTGCGCTATGGTATTATGAATGCTATCCTCAAGAAAACGGCTAAAATGTCTAAGCCAGTGTTTAAAATGATTGCTTGGCAATGGTTTAAAATGAATTGTCCTCAATTAATTACTGACTGGTTAAGAAGTCAGGTACAATTTGCCAAAACAGAAATTACTCAAGCTGAATTATTATTAGATGAATCTCCTGCAAATCTAAAGGTTACTCCTCAACTTCCTGCACAGCAAATTCAAGATGATAAAATTAAACGTTTAAATTTTCAAGTTAATGTACTCACAGGTTTATTATTCGGGATGTTAACTATAGGTGGTATTAGTTTTATGTGGTTGAGCCATTCTTTAAATGAAGCATATTCAGCCAATGTTCAACAATTGCAAAATCAATTAAAAATTCTGGAAGCTAAAGGTAAACAATAATGAACTATCCCCCCGTTTTATTTTTTCTAGCCTGGAGATGGGGATGCTTTTCTATTTGAACTCGAAATACACCACAGCTTATTCGACTATATTGCTTTTATTTAAAAATTAGCACTATTGGGGTAATATTGGGTTTATTATTTTTCAAAAACCAAATTTTGAACTAAAACTTATTTTATTTCTAACGTTTAATTTGTTGAGGAAAGTCAGGAACTAACAAAGATTTATCTAACTCACCTTGTTGATGATAAAATTTCATTTCTCCTTGCTCATTACATACCCAAACTTCCATAGCTTGAGATTCTAAATATAAGTTCTTTTTAAATTCTATTTCTTCTAAAGTGTTACCACTAGATTTAACTTCTATACATATTTCTGGTGCAATGGAAGCTGATACTTCATTTTCAATTTGAGTAAATCTTTCTGCTGAACACCAGACCACATCAGCAACTTTTACTCCATCGGATGTATCAATAGCACATTCTGGCATTACTTCCCCAGTTTTTAATAATGATTCTAATATTCTTTGGATTCTTCCTTGATAAAATGAATGTTTGATTTTTACCGGACTCATGACTATTTGACCCCACTTATTTAACTCGATTTTGTAGGGTAAATTTTGTAATGATTTATCTGCACATACTTCTTCCCATTTCATGGTGAATATTTTGATAGATTTATTTTCTCGTCTTTACTGAACCAAAGGATGATTTTTGAGTTGAGATATTTTTTATTTAATTTTAGTCATGATACATCTAAATGCTTTAGGACATGGCATTGCCCATAGGTGTAAACTTAAGTCCTAACGAATAGAATTCGTGGCTACACAGGCCAAGTCCGCCTACGCGGACTAATGAAAAATCAGAGTTTTGAAACCCACGCAGGTGGCCTTCCCTACGGGAAGCCGCTACGCGTCTTGTCTGTGTAGACGCGGTTTCTAACCGCCCATTTTTCGTTAAGTTGACACAAATGGGCATTGCCATGTCCCTACATCTATATGTATCAGAGTTTTGGTGTAATAGTCTCAAACCAACTTCAAATCTGGATACTCGGCTAATAAGTCGTCTGAGGTGAGGGTGTCACCTTCAGCTTGGGGTGTCCACAGTACTTCTATGGCTAAAAGTTGTTCGCTGGGAAGACTACCTATTTGTTTTAAGGCTTTTGTTAAGTCGTCGGCGCTGTTTATTTGCGGAAGGGTGGTTTTTCCTAATGTTGCAGCTAGGAGGGTGACGATAATGTATTCTCCTGGGCCTTCGGTATATAAGCGGGTGGGGTTATCGAGTTCTTCGCTGCTGGGAAGCGCTTCTCTCGCGGGGGCTGCTTTGAGTTGGTTGTTAACGTTGCTGAGGGTTTCGGCGGTAAATTTGCTGCGTTCTGCGAGGGAAAGACGGTTAAATTGGGCTTCGGCGGCGTTTAATTTGGCTTGTTGTGTTTCACCGGCAGCATATACCCAGTATTCAGGGTGACGCAGTAAGGCTAGGCTGGTTTCTTGTAAAATTTCCACCCTACCTTCTGGGGTGTTGGTATCAGCAGTTTCGGCGATGTGGTTGAGTTCGGTTTGTAAGTTTCTGGCTTGGGCTAATAAACCTACTTGTAACCGGTTGATGGAAATGGTGGGGTTTTCGCCATAGCTGACTTCGGTTTCGTCACTGCTAGCACGACGGAAGGTTTGGACAAGAAAATTGGCGATCGCAAAAAATACTAAGATTGTGAATAAGCTGCCAATACCTCCGCCTATTCCCCAAAATGGCAACAGAAACGGAAAGCCAAAACCACCACCGGGATAAGGTGCGTAATATCCTCCCCCTGGAGGTGCATAGGTGCGGGGTGTGTAGGTACGGCTGGAAGGAACACGGAAAGAACCGCCACCAATACGCCCACCTGTACGGGCTGCTAAGGCGTTATCAGCGTGTCCCAATGCTAAGGCTATGACTAAACTGAGAACAAAAAAAGTTTTTAACAGGGGTTTGAGGGTTGTTTGTATTTTTTTAGGCATAGTACGCACACCAGAAACATTCTATTTTTATTCTTTTCCCCTGCTGGCAGGAGTCTATCTTCAATCTACCGCTTCTCATCTGGGGTAGGCGGTAAACAGAGGAGAAATTTCTTGTGTTGATGACCGTACCGCAAAAATGCCTAATAGTTAAATAATTTTGGCATCAATTAATATTTACTCGATGAGTATAAGTAGAGATTAAAGATTCAGTGTAGTTAATTTTTTTGTATCTTCACAAGTTTTATCCTGATAGATACAGTATCTCTTTGCTCCTATAAGTAGAGGTAATGGTAATAATTATTGCAGTAATTTATGCTGTTAGTATTGATGTTCTCAGTAGTATATAACTGCTTTTGTCAAAGGTATAACAAGACAATTCAGGCTTTTTTCTCATCTATCTCCAGTAAATCTGAGTTAATCTTAGTACTAGCTAAAACATCTTGCTTTTTTATTGTCTGCCGAATACAGGCTACATTTACTATTGAGGTTCAATATTTAACTTAATTGGCAGTTAAAACCATAATTGCTAGTGATTTACATCAGATTTACTTTGTATCCTCACACTTACTTGGATACAGACTGTATCTCTGTTTTTTTCATCATTTATTGGGCATTTTTAATTTTTCATTACTAAGTTATTTACGTAACTTAAAATAAAAATGAACAACAGAAAATTATTATTTTGGCAATCTATATATTGCCTTTAATACCGATATTTGATATTTTTTGGCAATTTGGCACAAATTTGAGAGCAATTTGAGCTAATCTGTAAAAAATGGCTAAATTTAGTCCTTCTCATTGCCCTTTATAGCTACATTTGATTGTGCAGAAACATCATCCAGTGGTGATAAATTGGCAACCAAAAGTAAATTTAAGCAAACAATTGAGTAAAATTCCCTGCTTAATTTACTAAGATATTGTTGAAGTCTATTGAGCGCGAGAGAGCAAAGTAAGTGAGAAAAGTGAGGTTTTGCTGGCCATATATCCCAGTAGACAGTTGATGTTTTACTGAGTTTTATTTAGTTAGGTAACAAAAAGCTCTTGAGCAGAAAAGTTGACTAGAAGCAAGGTTAAATAATACAAAATTCAGGAAATTTACTACTAAGTTAGTACATTTCACTATCTCAAATCCATTAGGTATTTGTGCTTAAAACATGGTAATATGTTCTTTTAGTTCCTAGCTAAAAGTTAACTTGCCAGTTTGAGTTAAGGCTATGTTAATAATTTTGGAGATTTTCTATGGAGAGAAGATTTTCCTGGTGTTTTAGCTATGATCGTGTGACTCTGCTCAAAAGCTATACAGACAAAAAATTAAAATTTTATTGATCAGACTTAATCATGGAACATATTTCACAACTAGGGACGCAAATCAGGGAAAAAACTGCTTACCCAGACATCCTAGTTATATCTCGGATTTTCCGTCCACAGGAGGCTGTAATTGGAGAATATGTCTATAATCGTTGTTTACAAGATCCAGAGCGAGTAATTGTGCTGGCTGCTGGCTGTACGGCAGATAAAACTTTTGATCAAGTGCAAAAATTTCCTGTCTATCGTTGGCCTAGTTTGGGTTTTTGGGGTGATGTAGCAGGAAGTTTTTTCCAGCCAATTTATCATACTTTTTGGTCATTGCTACTGGCAGTTAAACTTTATTTTCGTTACCATTACCGCTACATTGAATGGTGTCATGGCTACGATTTCCTGGCACTCTTACTGTTAAGTTATATTTTACCTATTCACTTTTTTATTTACTTACATGGTAATGATTTGGTTAAGGTATCCCAAAATCCTATATGGCGATCGCTCTTTAAACTAACTCTCAAACGCGCTGAGGGCATTGTTTGTAACAGTTCTCACCTCCGTCAGTATTTAAGAAATCATTTTCGCCTTGATACTCCTACCCATGTCATTAACCCAGTAATCAGACCAGAAAGGTTTGGTACGGCTACTAGTCCTAGTCACTTACAAGATTTACGTTTGCAAGTGCGTCAAATGTACAATATCCCAGATTCAGCGATCGTGATTCTATCTGTGGGTAGATTGGTGAGACAAAAAAGCTTTGACCGAGTAATTGATAATATTCCTTTACTTTTAAATTATGGTGTAGATGTTCACTATATAATTTGTGGACAGGGAAATTGTGCCGCACAGTTGAAATCCCAAGCTGAACGTTTACGGGTAGACAAAAGGGTTCATTTTGCAGGATTTGTACCGGAAAAAGAATTAGCAAATTATTATGCAGCTTGTGATATTTTTGCTATGCTGCCTTTGCTAGATGAAAAGCAGAAAAATATTGATAATTTTGGCGTTGTTTATTTAGAAGCAGGTTATTTTGGTAAACCTGTGATTGCATCGCGTCTGGGTAGTGTTTTAGACGTTGTGCATCATGAAGAAAATGGTTTATTGGTAAATTCTGAGTCCGGGTGCGAGGTATTCCAAGCCTTTCACCGCCTATGTCAAGATTCACAACTCCGAGAAAAACTCGGTCGTCAAGGTAAAGAATTAGCCAAGCGTCGTAATTATCACCGATGGTTATATAATCCTGAATCTCGCTATTCTTGTTTGTTGAGTTAGGAGGCAGGAGGCAGGGGGGCAAATAATCTTCTTTCTTGATCTCCCCCCCTCCCCATCTCCCCATCTCCCCATCTCCCCACCCCCTCATCCCTCTCCCCTCTCCGCGTCTCCGC
>DATGXQ010000381.1:0-3231 GCA_035298905.1 Nostocaceae cyanobacterium
GGCTTGACCAACGCTAGAACCACCACGCAACAGGTCAGAAATTAATACACCAACTACGGGAATAGCTTCTGGTACACCACTTACGATTTTTACCGCCCAGTAGCCTACTTGGTCCCAAGGTAAGGAGTAACCGGTTACACCGAAAGAAACGGTAATTACCGCCAGAATTACACCACTTACCCAGGTGAGTTCGCGGGGTTTTTTGAAACCACCAGTCAAGTAAACGCGGAAGACGTGCAAAATCATCATTAGCACCATCATGCTGGCAGACCAGCGATGAATGGAGCGAATCAGCCAACCAAAGCTCACTTCATTCATGATGTACTGTACGGAAGAGTAAGCTTCAGCAACAGTTGGCTTGTAGTAGAAGGTCATTGCAAATCCAGTAGCAAACTGGATCAGGAAGCAGGTTAAAGTAATTCCACCCAGGCAGTAGAAGATGTTAACGTGGGGAGGAACGTATTTACTGGTTACATCTTCAGCGATCGCTTGAATCTCTAAGCGTTCTTCAAACCAGTCGTAAACGTTGGCCATACAATCTCAAGTTCCTAGAAATTCAGTTGCGGTTAGTCAGGCTCCCATATGGGATTTCTTACATGCTTACAAATAGTAAGCGTCACGAAAGAGTGATGAAGATTCTGAGAAGCTTAACACTCTGTAAATAATTATGATCGAATATATTGCGTTCTGTTACGCGAATCTTAGCCAAAATTAGCTATTCAACTAACTTAGGTTAGAGGTTTCGCTTCTCGCTTCATCCAAGGGAGTCGGCTCTTGCTTGTCCACGAGCGTAAATTCGGATGTAACCCACCCTATTCTTTGGTCAGCTTCCCTTGTGCTGTCTCTACTAGCCAACACTAGGAATGTTGCTGCCAAAGTAGATTTTGTCTTTTTGCGAGAGATGATGCTAACAAGCGTTGATTTGACAACTTGATGAGAGCAATGCACCTCTTCTATAAAAAAAGTAACATAGTCGAGAGATACATTTCATCTAAGACGGAGCAATTGATAGTTTCAGGGAATGTGGGTTAAGGTGAAATCAAAAATGGGGTTAATGAATAAACAAGTTTTGCGGCGCGGAATTTCTTTGCTATTGGCTGTTTGCGTGGCTTTTGTGGCACTCATCCGTCCGGCTACAGCCATGACTCAAGAGCAAAAGTTAATTGCGGAAGTTTGGCGAATTGTCAATCGTACTTATTTGGATGACAGCTTCAATCATCAAAATTGGGCTAGTGTGCGTCAAAAAGCTCTTTCTCAGAAACTGCCTAATCAAAAGGCGGCTTATGTAGCTATTCAAAATATGCTTAAGAGCCTAGATGATCCTTTTACTCGCTTTCTTGACCCAGAACAATATCGTAGTTTGCAGGTAAATACTTCTGGCGAACTGACCGGAGTGGGTTTACAAATTGCTTTGAATGCCCAAACTGGCATTTTAGAAGTAATTACACCAATTGCAGGTTCTCCAGCCGAGAAAGCCGGATTAAAACCCAAGGATCGCATTCTCAAGATAGAGAATGTGTCTACAGAAAATCTTACCTTAGATGAGGCTGCTGCCCAGATGCGGGGGCCAATTGGCAGTGTAGTGACACTATTGATTGAAAGAGATGGAGAAGGGAAAAAAGAGATTACTTTAGTGCGCGATCGCATCGAGTTAAACCCTGTAATAGCTGAATTGCGGATGTCTCCCCAAGGTACACCTATCGGCTACCTGCGCTTAAGTCAATTTAACGCTAACGCTGCATCAGAATTAGCACACGCTATTACCAATCTAGAAAAACAAGGTGCAAACGCCTACATTCTGGACTTACGAAATAATCCTGGTGGATTATTGCAAGCAGGAATTGAAGTTGCCCGTCTGTGGCTAGACTCAGGAACTGTCGTCTACACCGTCAATCGTCAAGGCATTCAAGGTACTTTTGAAGCTTATGGCCCATCCCTAACAGATGATCCTCTGGTAGTTTTGGTCAATCAAGGTACAGCAAGTGCCAGCGAAATTTTAGCTGGTGCGTTACAGGATAATGGCCGAGCAACTTTAGTAGGGGAAACTACTTTTGGTAAAGGTTTAATTCAATCTTTATTTGAATTATCTGATGGTTCTGGTTTAGCAGTCACAATTGCTAAATATGAAACTCCTAAGCATCGAGATATTAATAAATTGGGGATTAAGCCTGATCAAGTTGTACTCGAAGCACCAATCACCCGCGAGCAAGTTGGCACAGAAGCAGATAAACAGTATGTAGCAGCATTGGAATTACTGAAGAACAATTCTGTATTGGCAGGGTTAACAGCTAGTTAGTGTTTTATTAACTAAACCTAACAAATGCTCACATTTAATCACGATTTATGTCTGCTTATTCACAGAAAAACCCGCCTGTTAGCAGACTTTTTTTGAGACTTTAAGACCAAAAAAGTGCTATTATTGTCCAGCATCTAGGCGATAACCAAGCCTAAATACTTAAATAGTAGGGTGAGATACACCAAATCTTAAAGCCTGTGGACTGAATAGTGCCGACACTTTCAGGAAGAAGCAGGAAGAAAAAGCTGGCTTTTGTTAGCATTAGTTAGCTTTTTTGTATCGGAAGTTGTAAATGGGGCAGGGAGCAGAGGGGACGCGGTGACGCTCTGACACGGTGACGCGGAGAAAAGAGACACGGTGACGCGGTGACAGAAAAGATTCTCCCCTCTCTCCTCTCCTTGTACAGACGCTACGCGAACACCGTGTCTCCCCTGTCCCCATTCTTTACAACACAATTTGATGAAAATATAAGGCTTCTAAATCCAGTTTAATAAGTTTGTGGTAAGCTTGGTCAATAGACAGTTTGCCTCTGAGAAAGCCTGTGTTAGCACCGGGGCAAATGTACTGTAAAGTTTCTGAGCTAAAGCTTTCTTGTAAAGATTTAATACTTTTGATTTGTCTTGGCCAGTGGAAGGTTTTAGCCGTGCGGAGTGGAACTGGTTCTCCTTGCTGGTTGGGGAGTAGATGCCTGCCAGAGAAGAGTACGCCACCAAATTCACGGTAGTATAGGCAAGATGAGCCTGGAGAATGGCCTGGTGTCCAAATTAATTGTGTTTTTTCATCTAAAGTCAGTTCTGGACTGAAAGTAGTCACTTTCAAGCCAGGTAAAAGATAGGCTTCTTGTTCTTGAATGAAAATCTCACAATTAAAATCTTGTTGGATTGCTTCGGTTTTGCCAATAGCACCGCGATGGGTGATGAAAAACCAACGTACCC